>CAZIDA010000706.1:0-1505 GCA_964537865.1 uncultured Acidobacteriota bacterium | reverse complement strand
AGCGACTCCATTGGATCGACGCGGAGGGCTCGGCGGGCGGGCCAGAAAGAGGCGAACAAGGCGACGAGGATCAACAGGGTGGTGATGGTCACGTAGGTCAACGGATCGAGCGCGCTCACGCCCGAAAGAAAATTGCCCACCAGTCGTGCCACCGCAAAGGCGGCCAGCAACCCCACGATCGTGCCGCTCGCAATGATAACGACGCCTTGTCGGAGAATCAGCCGGAGGATGTCGCCACCGTTCGCGCCCAACGCCAGCCGCAACCCGATTTCGTGCGAGCGCTGACTGACCGAATATGAAATCACGCCGTAGACGCCCACCACAGCCAGAATCAAACCCAGCAAACCCAGCGATGCGGCCAGTGAAGCGCCAATCTGGTACATGAGAAATCCGTTGAGCGTGTTCATCGCAGCGGTCATCGGTCGGACATCGAACACCGGCATGCGGGGCGCGAGGTCTTGAATCTGATCCATGACGGCGCGCGTCAGGGTCTCGGGCGCCGCGAGGGCGCGCACCTGCAGCGTCGCCAGGGAACTAAAATTCTGCGCCATGGGAACGTAGAAGTAGGGAGCGATCTCGCCGGTGAACCCGCGGGAGCGCGAGTTCCGGACCACGCCGACGACTTTCAAAGAATGAGTCTTGTCGCTCTCGAGCCTGAATTCGTGACCGAGAGGATCTTCATTCGGCCAATATCGTCGCGCCATCGCTTGATTAATGATCACGGCGTATTGCGCTTTCTCGTCGTCCGCCAAGGTAAAGTCTCGTCCTTCCACGAAGGGAATGCGCAGCGTGGCAAAGTATCCGGGAGAAACTTGATTGTAAGAGAGGGAAGGGGCCGACTCACCGGAGGGCGGCTGGTAACCGGGAATATCAACGTTGTCATTGGTACTGTAGTAACCCATCGGCACACTAAAAGCCACACCGGCGGAATCGACGCCGGGAAGCGCGCGCACGCGCTCCAGAAGCTGATCGTAAAATCGGATGCCTTGCTCCTTGGTCATTCCGATCTCGTGCGGATCCATGGTGAGATTCAAAACGTGATCGGGATTGAATCCCAAATCGGCACGCTGGATGTACCGAAGGCTGCGCGTGAACAGGCCGGCGACGATCAGGAGCATCAACGAGCCGCCCACTTGAGCTACGACCAAAACGTTTCGCATCGGATGCTTTCCCGGCGCTACGCCGCGTCCACTGTCGTGAAGAATGGCGCTCCATTGTCCGCCCGAGGCTCGAAGCGCGGGCAGAATGCCGACGATGATTCCGGTCATCCCCGCAACCGCAAGGGCGTACAACAACACGCGCCAGTCCAGCGAAAAATCCATTTGCACCGGCAACGAAGATTGAAGATTAATGGAACCGAGCAGATCGCTTCCCCACATTCCCAGAAGAATTCCGGCAACGCCGCCGAGGAAAGCCAGCAGCAGACTTTCGGTCAAACATTGCCGCACCAAGTGGCGGCGCGATCCGCCCAGGGCCGATCGAATGGCCATCTCGCGTTGTCGCAC
>CAZIDA010000705.1:0-1505 GCA_964537865.1 uncultured Acidobacteriota bacterium | reverse complement strand
TGCTTGTAGCGTTCCATCGCGTACGGCAACAGTTGCGCGGCCATCGAGATGACGCCCTCTTGCGTCTGCTGCCAGTCTCTTTGGGAGATGCCCGGAGGCGGAGTGTCTTTGATTTTTTCCGCGAGCGCGGAGGCGTCTTTGATCATTTGTATGGCTTTGGGGAGGTCTTGCCCTTTGATGGCGAGCACGCGGCCCAGCATGACCATCAACTGAGGATCCTTCTTCACAGCCAGCGATTTCTCGGCGTAAGCGATCTCTTTGTCGGAGTCTCCCAAATCCCGGTAGGAGATGGAATAGTATTCGTAAATCTGCGCGAGGTCCGCGGTGTTCGGAAAGTCCTTCAGAAAACTATCCAACAGTTCGATCCGCTTTTTGGCGTCAGTTTCTCGCGCGATCGCTTGATAGGCGCGATCCTCCGGTGACCCGGCGATCACTTGGGACCACTGCATTGTCGGAATAAAAAGAAAAACCAAAAGGCCCATCACACACAGGCCACGATTCCATCGTGCTTCACTCATATATCCCCCCGCGCAAAGAGTGTCAGTTGGACCCCCATCGGATGATCAATGTTGGATGACGATGAACTTGGACAATAATCTTGCTTTCCAGGACTATTACAAACGACACCGAGGCGTGTCAAAGGTCAATCTGAACCACCGCGATATGGCTCATTCTCGCACAACGAAAATGTCCGATGCAAGGCGGATTTTCGAGCGCCGGTGCGGCGGAGTTTTCGCTTGTCAAAGGCGCCTCCGTGCGGGAAGATATTTGGGCTTCAATAGCCCGGAGGCCATCCATGATCGAAGTTCCCGCCATTCGCATTCAACAGTTCGGCGTTCAATTTTATCAAGCGGCTTTGTCGGCGGACGCCGTCGGCCAGTTGGTGGCGTTCGAGGTGCTAACCTACGACAAAGGAACGAAGATGTCAAAACGCCCCAGCAAGAGCGGCGGCAAGGCAAAGATCAATTGGGAGGTGTTGGAGAACGTGATTCGCGCGTCCGCGGAAGCGTACCAGCGCCCCATCATCAGCAAGAAGATTGCGGAGTTGGCGGAGTACTATCATCTGTGCGCGGAGCTGAACACGCTGCCTTCCATTCCCGGATCGGTGTTGTTGGTGGCGGACCAGCGGCTCGATTTTACCCCCAACGGACGGGAACCTTTCTTCGGTCATCTCTGCATCCCCACGGAGAAAGGAATCCTGCGGGTGTTGGACGGTCAACATCGGTTGCTGGCGCTGCATCAGATGCAGAGCGATCCGGCGATTCAAAGCGGCGGCCGCAGCTTGAAGGATTTTTACGTGCCCACCGTCATCTTCGATTTTTTGCCGCCGGATCACGCGGTGGAAATGTTCGTCACCATCAACGCCAAGCACACGCGGTTGAATCCCTCGCACATCATTTCGCTGGCCGGACGCCGGCTGTACAAAGACGAATGGCTGGCGGCGGCGCACGACGTGATTCGCGCGCTGAACGAAGACCGGGAATCGCCGCTGCAAGGCCAAATCA
>CAZIDA010000704.1:0-1507 GCA_964537865.1 uncultured Acidobacteriota bacterium | reverse complement strand
ATGTGCCGAACGAAGTGATCTTCGCGGTCGTCGGCGACTTCAGCACCGCCGAGATGGAAGCGATGCTAAAGAAGAAATTTGGATCTTGGAAATCGCACCCGGTTTCCATTCCTCAAGTGCCGGCCGCCGCACAAGTTGAAGGAAGACACGTGTTGTTGATTGACAAGCCGGATTCAACTCAGACTTTCTTTCGCCTGGGCGATATGGGCGTTCAACGCACCAGCCCCGATTGGATTCCCATTCAGGTGGTCAATACGCTTTTTGGCGGACGATTTACTTCGCTTCTCAACAGCGCGTTGCGTATTAAGTCCGGCCTGACCTATGGCGCGAACAGTTATTTCGTGGAGCGAAAGTCGCGCGGGCCGTTTGTGATCGCATCGTACACGCCGACACCGAGCACCGAGCGAGCCTTGAACATCACGTTGGAAGTTTTGAAAGAATTCCACGAAAAGGGAATTACGCAAGCGCAGTTGAATTCCGCGAAGGTTTATTTGAAGGGGCAGTTCGGTCCCACCATCGAGACGACGGACGAGCTTGCCGACACGATTGCCACGCTCGAGTTCTTCGGCCTCGACAAAACCTACATCAACGACTATTTCGCCAAGGTGGATGCGGTCACTTTGGCTGAGGCCAATCGCGTCATCCACACCGATTACCCGCTCGAGAATTGGGATCTCGTGTTGATTGGGAAGGCCGCTGCAATTGCTCCGGTCGCGCACAATCTTGCGCCGGACGTGAAAGAAAAATCGATTACGGCAGAGGGGTTCTGAGATGTGGCGCAGCTCCGCCGCGGCGGAGCTGCGCTGAAAATGAGTTGGATGCTTTGGTAGCCACGATCCCCGGTATTTTGGGGATCGTGGGCTCTTCCTGAATTCAATGCAAAAGCGCACGATCCGCACGGCGGAACGAATCCGCAAACAATTAAAGGCGCAGACAAGAGTGTCTGCGCCACAAGGAAAGGAGCGAAGCGGAGTTCCTAAGAATGAAAACAAAACCAATTCATCTCAACAACAATTCCGGCAGAAAGATTCCGATCGTCGTCACCAACACTCCAGCGGTCCCGATTCCAGTTCGACACATCGACAAAACTCATCCGACAATTCAGTAGGGCGGCGCCACACGCGGCGCAGCGGGCGACGGTCATGATCAGGGCATCATGGGAATCTTCACGCCTTTGGCGCGGGCGGTTTCGATGGCCTCTTCGTAACCGGCGTCAACGTGTCGAGCGATTCCGATGCCGGGATCGTTTGTGAGAACCCGGTTAATTCTCAGCGCCATTTCCGGCGTTCCATCGGCCACGGTGACTTGTCCGGCGTGCAACGCATAGCCGATTCCGACTCCGCCGCCGTGATGGAACGACACCCAACTCGCCCCGCTGGCGGTGTTGAGCAAGGCATTGAGGATGGGCCAGTCGGCGATGGCGTCGCTGCCGTCCTTCATCGACTCGGTTTCGCGATAAGGGGAGGCCACGCTGCCACAATCGAGATGATCGCGTCCAATCACAATC
>CAZIDA010000703.1:0-1530 GCA_964537865.1 uncultured Acidobacteriota bacterium | reverse complement strand
GTGGGAGACTCCAGCGGATTCTCGATGAAGAATTTTTCAACGGTTCGGCATCCGCCTTCGTCTAAGAACTCGAAGTCGAAATCGTGCGAAACGCAGTCGGGATGCATCGATGGAACGAACGGAGGAACAGACGCGAAGCTCGGAGGCACAGTTGATTTTATTGGAAGACGGCCAGAAGATAGGGACGCTTGCTTGTGGAACACGCGCTTAGAATTCAGCCCTCTCTAAAGGAGACCGGTTTGGAAGCTCCCCGGCGACGAGCGACGCTGAAGGCGGACTGGGATTGGGTGGAAGGTTGTCGCGGGGGTGACCTCGACACTTACGAGTCTCTCTACCTATCGCAAAGCGGTCGCATGAAGAGCGTCGCTTTCAATCTTCTTGGAAATCTGGCCGACGCGGAAGACGCGGTGCAGGAGGCGTTCTTGAAGATCTATCGCAGCATCGGCGGTTTCCGCGGGCGCTGCGCCTTCACCACGTGGATTTATCGCATTCTCGTGAACACGTGTTACGACCTGCGGCGCTCTCGACGACACGCCGATGAATCGAAGTCGCTGGATGATAACGAATCGCCGCTCTTCGATCCGGCCCTCACGACTTCAGCGACTCACCCGTTGAGACTGGCACTCCACAAAGGCCTGGCTCAATTGAACGAAAGGAACCGCGCCGTGTTTTTGCTGTTTAAGGCGGAAGGATTCACGCACGCCGAAGTGGCGGAGATTCTCGACATTCCGGAAGGCACGTCGAAGAGCGCGCTCTTTGAAGCCAAGCAAGCGCTGCGCAAGATTCTGCCGAGCCCGAATGCCTCGATGAGGTCAACCGGATGAAGACACTTACCTGTTCCGGTTTGGAAGAGACGCTGCGCGGCTCCGAGCCGGAAGCGAGGGCGGCGATGGAAGCGCATGCGGCGCAATGTCCGGCCTGCCGCGAGGCCCTGCGCCGATGGAACGAGATTTCCGAAGCGGCCACTTCGTTGCATCGAGAATGGGAATCGCCGGAGTTGTGGTCACGCATCCGTACGCAACTGGCCGAAGAATCGCAATCCGATAGAAAAGAGCGGCGCGGAATTGTTTGGCCGGCGATTCAGCCCGTCACCGCGCATTGGCAAATTATTGCCACCGCCACGGCGCTCATCGTCCTGACTTTCTTCAGCACGCGATTGCTATGGAAACCGCATGGTGTGAATCCACCGATTACGCCGCCCGCGGCGACCTCTTCACCGTCTGCCGCATCCAGCACGGCGCCGGAGGCGCAACAAATCCACGCGGCGAGCGACAAGCAATTGCTCACGGAGCAAGCCCTGAAGGAAGTCGAAACGGCGGAGGCCAATTACATTCAAGCCCTTGATCGGTTGGCGGCCGAAGTGCAACCCCAACTTCAGAATCCCACCACGCCGCTCATGGCAAACTATCGCGAAAAACTATTGTTGATCGACAACGCCATCGCCGAATGCCGCGCCAACATCGAGATGAATCGATTCAACGCGCATCTGCGGCGGCAGCTCTTGACGATGTATCAAGAGAAGCACCGAAC
>CAZIDA010000702.1:0-1536 GCA_964537865.1 uncultured Acidobacteriota bacterium | reverse complement strand
TGGCGGACCACCCTGGGTTTGGGATCGGGTTTGAATACGAACCCTGAAAGGGTTCCCTAATTCGACGTATTTTCGGGGCAGACCCGCCGCGGCGGGTCTGCCCCACGACTTAGCGCAGCGATTCATCGATCTCGCGGAAATAATCTTTCTTGACGAGGACCTCGCGCGGTTTGCTGCCGTCGGCGGGACCGACGATGCCGTCGCGCTCCATCATATCGATCAAGCGCGCGGCGCGGCTGTAACCGAGGCGCAAGCGCCGTTGCAACGTGGAGGTGGAAGCCTTGCCCATCTCCACCACCAGACGCACAGCCTCGTCGTACATCTCGTCGTGCTCGGCTTCGCCTTGTTCCGCTTGTTGTTTCTCTTTTGGAATCTCAAGCACCGCATCGTTGTAAATCGGGGCCGCTTGTTTTCGAAGATGGTCCGTCACGGCTGTCACCTCCGCTTCCGTGACCAACGCTCCATGCACGCGCACCAGGCGCGCCGATCCGGGCGGCAGCAACAGCATGTCGCCTTTGCCGAGCAACTGTTCGGCGCCGTTGCAATCGAGGATGGTGCGCGAATCCACTTTGGAAGCGACGCGGAAAGAAATGCGCGCTGGGAAATTCGATTTGATCAATCCGGTGATGACATCGACCGAGGGGCGCTGCGTCGCCAAAATCAAGTGAATGCCGACGGCGCGCGCCATCTGCGCCAGCCGCGTGATCGATTCCTCCACGTCCTTGGCCGCCGCCATCATCAAGTCAGCGAGCTCGTCGATGACGATCACGACATACGGCAGCGGCACGTGGTTTCCGTTCTCGCCGTTCTCTTCGAGCGCCGGGCTGGTCATCTCGCTGACGACTTTGTTGTACTGATCGATGTTGCGCACGCCGAGCTGCGCGAGCTTCTTGTAGCGCTCCTCCATTTCCCGCGTCATGTTCATCAGCGCGTTGGAAGCTTTCTTGGGCTCATCGACGACCGGCGTCAGCAGATGCGGAATGTCGCGATACAAACCCAGCTCCAGCCGCTTGGGATCGACGAGAATCAGTTTCACTTCTTCGGGGCGCGATTTGTAGAGGATGGAAATGAGCATGGCGTTGATGGCGACGCTCTTTCCAGAACCGGTGGAACCGGCAATCAGCAGATGCGGCATCTTCGCCAGATCCTGCACCACGATTTCACCGGTCGCGTCTTTGCCCAGCCCCAACGAGATTTTCGAAGGCGACTCGCGAAATTCTTTCGACTCCAAGATGGCGCGGATGGAAATGGTTTCGCGATGCAGGTTCGGAACCTCGATGCCCACGGTGGACTTGCCGGGGATGCGATCGATGAGCACGGACTCGGCTTTCAGCGCCAGGCACAGGTCGTCGTCGAGATTGGTGATGCGGCTGTACTTCACGCCGGCTTCCGGCTTGAATTCGTAAGTCGTCACCACCGGCCCCGGATGCACGTCGGTGACGGCGCCTTGAACGTCGAACTCGGCGCATTTCTCCACGAGTTGTTGGGCGCGGTCGCGCAGCTCGTCTTCATCGACTTGCAAGCGCCGATCCGGCT
>CAZIDA010000701.1:0-1565 GCA_964537865.1 uncultured Acidobacteriota bacterium | reverse complement strand
GGACATCGGGAACGATCGCGATGAAGCGGTTTTCCGGCGGAAAAGGAGACGGCAGCTTCAACGACAACGTCCGCGATTTTTCAAATCCCAATACGTCCCGGAAGAATTCCATCGGCGCCAGTGTGGCCGACATGGCCAGGGTGCTTGAAAATCCCCGCATCCGCTCCGCCAAAAGTTGGGAAGGATCTCTGCACAGAATCTTCAATCGCTCCGCCGGCTCGGAAGCGTCGTAAAGCGCCGCAAACTCTTTTCCCCCGATCAAGGCCACGTTCAGAAAGCGGGAGAATTGGAAGTAGAAATCGATGAACGGATCCTCCGGCTTCACCTCTCGCCGCCGTTTCCGATAGATGAAGTACGACAACATCATCGATTCCAGTTCGAACCAACGCTGCTTGAGAAAATTCAGATCCAGCGCGACCAGCCATTTCTGTTCCGCCGTCGGCGCGCCCTCGCCCGGGTCCGAGGAGTGAAACGTGAGCCGCTCGAAATAGTTTTCAAAGCGGGTGAAGAAACGCGAAAGGCCATCGAACAAGGATGATGTGTCGGGCTCCTCCGGCTCGCCGAAATTCAGAAACGTTTGGGCGCGGGCCTTCTTTGAAGCGGCCTGGAGAGCCGCCCCGCCCTCGTCGCCTGCTTCGCCATTTCGACGCCGCTTCGATTCCGCCCACCGCTTCAGCGTTTGAATCTGGCCCCGCTCCAGCTCCGGGGAATAGTAATCGCGTCCCCGCGAATAAAGATTGTGCGCTTCGTCGATGATGAGGACGCAATCCGAGTACGACTCTCCCATGGCAAACAGCCGCGGCGAAATCCACGGATCGAAAACGTAGTTGTAGTCGCAAATGACCAAGTCCGCCCGATTCACCAACTCCAACGAAAGCTCGAACGGACAGACGCCCTGAGCGCTGCCCTGCTCGAAGATTTCATCCGGGAGCATCATCGCCTTTTCGGAAAACACTTCCAGGAGTTTTGGCCGCGCTGGAATGGAAAAATAATTCTTGGCGTACTCGCAGAAATCCGGATGGCAGAAGCACACCTCGTTGGCGCACATCTTCTCTTTGGCGCGCAGCACGAGCACGTTGAAACCCGCGGAGGCGCCAGCGGCATCGGCCGTCGCCAGGATTTGTCGAACCGTCTCCCGCACCAATTGTTGCTGGGTGGTTTTGGAGGTGATGAAGAAGATCTTCTTGTTCTCGAGGAGGGCGTAGCGCAGCGCCGGCATCAACGCAGCCACGGTTTTCCCAATTCCGGTCGGGGCGCACACCATAAGGTCTTTTCGCGCCGGCAGCGCTTCTTCGACGAGCTCCATCATGCGGGACTGGTGCGCACGCATTTCGGCGAAAGGAAACTGGATCTTTGCCGCCAGCTCTCGCTTTCGCGCGGCGCGGCGTTGTTCCTCGCGCCAAGCTTCGATCACTTGAAGCAAAGCGTCGCGCAAAACGCGTTCCACTTCCGCGGGATCGAAATCGATCTTGAACGAATAGCGGCTCTGATCGACCAGGCTGATGAAGACGAGCGCTCCCTCGATCCGGTGAAAGCCGGCCGTCCAGAGGAGATAGAGGTAAATC
>CAZIDA010000700.1:0-1582 GCA_964537865.1 uncultured Acidobacteriota bacterium | reverse complement strand
ACCGACGGATGGCGGCGGAACGGACGAGACCGGCCCCACCGCATGGGGCGTGATCCATCGTTCTCGATCTTTCGAAGTGATTGGGATGGGCCCGACAATTTGAGCTGAAGTTGAAATCGCTTTGTAACCGGCCGGCACGATTACTTTTTTCCCCGTTCGATTATGTGTGACTTCTGCCTGATCTTCGTAGACTAGTGTTTCAGATTTCTGTGCCGTGGCCTTGACTATGAACCTCGTCCCGCGCACTGATGTGACCGTCGCGGCGTCTCTGACTTGGAATTCGGTTCTGGCCGCGGCCTCTTTGCGAACCTGCGCCTGGATTTCTCCTGCCTTCAACCACAGCTCGACCTGCGACGACGGGCCTAGTTTAAAAAGATCTATCTTGAACTCGCTCAGTTCGTCCACTGTGACGGTTGAACCACTCGGAAAGGTGAGCTGCACATGCGACTTGTAACCGGTGCGCACGCGATCTCCGGGATAGAGTGGCATGCCTGGCTTAAGGTCGCGAGCCTCTCCATTGACCATAACGACTTGGGCATCGAGGAGCTCTGGATCGTCGTCGGCCCACACCTTCGGCACAGTCGCTATGGGTGACGGAATGGTCACCTCCGGACGCGTGGTCACCACTTCCGGAGATCTTCTGGAAGGACGGTGCCCACCACTTACGCCCTGCACGCCTTTCGCCAGATCTTTCCGGCAAGCTTCTGCTGTGCCTTCATACCCAGTTATGGCTTCCTTAATTTTCCAATCCGCATCACAAGTACCCGCGGGCCACTCCTTCGTAATCGGCGGTCCCACCCCTCGGGCTCGTTGAGCATTGATCCTAGCTTGCACACATTCACACAGAGCCACGTCCCGCGGATCTGCAGTGACTTGCGCTGATACGTTCGACAAACAAGCGCCCCCTCCTATAATGAGCAAGGATGCGCAAATTAAAACAAGCCTTGATCGGTTCTTCATTAACATGTTCCTGGCCAATGCGAGTTTGTGTCTTTTCATGTTGCCCTCCTTTATCATCTCAGATATCCCAGAAGAGGAATTCCGTTGGGTCCGCATACCAACGACTCTTTCCTGGAAAGAGAGATTTACCCGGAAGCCTCAACCGTCAAATAATCGCCGACCTCAAGAAAGATTCCGGTGTCAAGCCAGGACGTATCGGCAGGAAGACGAAACGTCCGCGTCAGGGGACGCGGTTGCGTCGAAGAGGATTCAACGCGGTTTTGACTTTCTTCCGAAGACCGGCGAGGTGTTGTGGTCGGCTGCACCGGGGGTTTGGGAGGTGGCGGCAAGAATGTCAATTCGTTTTTCATCTCTTGGAAATCATTGTCCAGAGGATGGGGAGTCGTCTGAGGCGGCAAATTGGGAATTTCTTCGGCCATGTTGGATTCCCGCTCGGATGGGCTCGGATGCGTGGAAAAGAACAAATCCAATCTTCCAGGCTTTTTCTTTTGCATTTGCTGAAATTTCTCAAAGAGCGTGGTCATGCCATTGGGATCATATCCGGCGGCATACATGTCATCGAGGCCGAGCAAATCGGCCTGCCGCTCCTGATCGCGCCCAAATTTAAGCAACGCCATGGAGG
>CAZIDA010000699.1:0-1587 GCA_964537865.1 uncultured Acidobacteriota bacterium | reverse complement strand
GGGACAGACACTCTTGTCTGTCCACACACTTCCGGCGATCAAGCGGCGGATGGTCGGATCTGCGCCACGAGCTTTTCCATAACCCGTCAAAACAGCCGTTCCTGTCGCTTCAGAGTTCCAAATGATCCCACGTTCAACAATGAGAAAGAGAAGCGGAACTGCGTTTCGTCGCGCAGGCCGATGTTGAACTGGCGATATTCCATGGTGACGCCGCAACAATCCCAATTATAGCCGACTTGCGTGACGCTGTTTTGCATCGTGGAGCTTCTCAGATCATAGCTGATGGAGAAGGCCGCCGAGAGGCCGCGGCGATTGAAGTTGCCGACGCCGAAAGTCGTTCGCAACTGGTTGGAAGCCAATTCCAAAGGAGGATGATTGCGCGTCACGAAATAAGTCAACGAGAGGAAGCCCTTGGAGCTGTAAAAGTTGGAGGTGACGCTGGAATCGGTGAATTGGTGAAACTTCGGATCATAGTCGAATCGGAAGTCGCCGCTGAAGCCGTCGCGCGGGCTCACGCGCAGCAACGAAACGATGGGAGAGAATCGCCGCGGTCCATCGGCAAAGGCAAATCCGGTCAAATCCTGGAGCGCGTCGAACACGTTCCGTTGACCGGACACCAGAACGCCGCCTAAAGTCGGATCAAAGAAATACTTCTGCGAAATCTTCCAACTCAAGAGTTCGCGCGCTTGACCGGCATTCTTGCCGGAATCGCGACGCACAAAGATGCGATTGGTAATCCCATACTCCACTTCGTTGGTGTCGACGACGACGTCGCGCTCGTCGAAGCGGATGATTTGATCGAGATCGTTGGCGTTGACGCCCTTCACCAGGCGATAGGTGACCTCCGGCTCGATCACGTGTTTGATGCGGTCGCCCAGCCATCCGCCTTTATGTTTGTAAACGCGCTCCAAACCGAATCCCCGGAAGTCCAGGCGAAATTCACCCGAAGTCCGATTGAGCGAGCCTCCCGGCCCTCCGGCCAAGGGAATGGCATTGCTGTAGTAGGTATTCCGAAATTGCACCGACGGGGTGAAGTATCCGCCGAACAATCGCACCAACGGAAAAGTGATGCGCGGCGCGAAATCAATTCGCTCCGCGCTGAGCGACGGCGCGGAGCCGGGATCGGTCCGCCTGATTCCGTCGAAATCGGAATCCAAGGAAATGTAGATCGGCAGTTTACTGAATTCGTGCGGCATCACGGAGAATTCCGCCGCCGGAAGGCGCCGCAGCGTGACGGCGCCTTGATCGTAGAACGTTTCATTGCGGGACGTATCAAAATTGAGGCTGACCGCGTCGAAGTTCCCGGTCAAGAAAAGCTTCGAGGTTTGGTCCGGCAACACAATCGAATTGAAGCTCTCGCCGAACACCTGTCGAAAAGTGAGCGAACTCACGTAATTGACGTCGGCCACCGCGCGAAACCCATTGCCGAAAAGATAGCTGGCGTTCACACGCGCGCTTTGGCCGCCCTGCTTTTGCCGATCGTTGACGTGAAAGCCAAAGATGTCGATGTAGTTCTGTTCGCTGGGGCGGGCACGGAATTCGAGCTGCTGCGCCCAACCGCGGGATGAAAAATATTCCCCGGTGAAA
>CAZIDA010000698.1:0-1587 GCA_964537865.1 uncultured Acidobacteriota bacterium | reverse complement strand
GTCTTACCGGAGCCGCTCGTCCCCACGATGGCGACAATCTCGCCTTTCCGCGTAATCAATGAAACATCCTTCAGCGCCGGCGCCTCGTGATCGTAGCTGAAGAAAATGCGGTCAAAAACAATCTCGCTCTTGAATTCCACCAACGGCTTGGCGTCGACTTGATTGGAAGTCTCCTCCGGCAAATCGAGGACCTCAAAGACGCGGGTCATCGAACCCATGGCTTGCTGGAAGGAGTTGTTGATCCCGCTCATGCGGCGGACGGGATCGTACATCTTGAAGAGCGCCAGGATGAACGCCATGAAATCGCCGGGGCTTTGCTTTCCCGTCACAATTTCATTTCGCGCGTAATACAGCAAGCCACCCAGCACGATGGATCCCAACACTTCCATCAGCGGCGCAGTGGCTGACTGCGCCCGCACCCACTTCAGATTCATGTGCAGCAATCGCCGGCTCGACTCCCGGAATTTCGACAGCTCGAACTTCTCCATGCCGAAGGCCTTCACAATCCGATGACCGGTGATGGTTTCGTGGAGAATGTTGGACATGTCCGCCAAGTTATCCTGGCTGGAGCGAGTGGCGCGACGAATTTTCCTGCCGAAATTGGCCGCGGGCCAAGCCACCAACGGCGCCAACACAATGGCAATCAGCGCCAGCTTCCAATTGAAAAAAATGCAGGCGAAAGCCAAGAAGACCATGGTGAAGGATTGGCGCAGGGCATCCGCCAGAACGATGGACGACGCGTATTGAATCTTATCGATGTCGTTGGTCACCCGCGAAATCAACCAACCGGTCGGATTGCGATGAAAAAAAACGGCGGGCTGGTTCAAAATTTTCTTGTAGAGATCATTCCGCAGATTCATGATCACGGAGTGACCGGTCAGACTGACCAAGTAATTGCCGACGTAATCGCAGATCCCCTTCCCCAAGGTGATGAGAACGATGAAAACGGCCACCGAAAACCAAATCGTGGTTCCGTGGAGGGTGATCAAACTCAGTAAGTCGATCTTCTTATGAAGCCAGGGGATGGTCAACAGCGAGGAGTTCGATGCGGTAGGCGTAAGGACTCCATCAAAAACGACCTTCAGGGCGACGGGCATCATCGCTTCGAATACGCCGACCATGGCCATCAACAAGACCGAGACAAAGAGCAGCGCCAAATATTTCCGGACATAATGGAGAAGCTTCTGGATATCTGTCTTCATGAGCTCCAGCCAGTCAATAAAAACCCCTCATTGTACTGGACTTCCCTCAAATTGACAATGGTCCCGCGCGCCGCGCTTTTCCTTAGTCGATGCGTCAAATTATAGATCAAACCTTGCGGCGAGGCGTGGCCGATTATCCTTCTTCAATTCCCCGGGCATCACGCGGGTTGCTGAAAAACTCTTGTCGAGCCTGGAGAAGGGCCGGCCTTTAGGCCGGCCGAAGCGGAGCAGAAAAACAATTTCTTTATTTTGTTAGGGCCGCTTTAGCGGCCCGATTAAAATTCCGCCTCGGCGGATCTACGACGGGCCCTTCCACTTCCTGCACGGCAATTTTTCAGCAACCTGCTAGTATTACTAGGTTAAGTATGTATTGCCCTCCCACTCC
>CAZIDA010000697.1:0-1594 GCA_964537865.1 uncultured Acidobacteriota bacterium | reverse complement strand
CTTGGGTGGCCTCGTGCCGCGCCACAGATCCAAAGAGACCGATCCGGCGAACGCCGAATTTCTTAATTTCGGTGCTGTTTCGTTCGAGTGTCGTCAATATTTTCGCTGAATCTTTCATGTACGAACCATATGGCCAAGTTGGGCTCTCTGAATCATTCTATGAGTAGATTCAGATTTGATAGACCTTCATCACCTCATCGCCATAATGATTGATCACCTTGATGGCGATTTTGCCCTTGTTCTTGGGTGGATCGAAGGGAAGGCTCTCGGTGGAATAGAGCGAGCTCCAGGCGGCTTCGTCGATTTCGGCGCGCAAGGCGCGTTTGAGTTTGTCGTAGGGTTCGCCGGCGCCGGTGAAGTAGGCGTGGCGGACGAAGAAGCTTTCGCCGTTGTAGTCGGTGTCGATGAACCAGCAGGCGATATCGTCGGTGGAATGTGACCGGATTTGGCCCGTGGTGGGATCGTAAACGTCCACGCCTTTGATTTGCACGACGAGTTTTCCGTCTCTTTGTTTCTTCACTTCCACATCCGGCTCGCCGAAAACCATAAAGAGATTGGCGGCGCCGGTCTTCTTGAGCAGCTTGTCGCCCATCGAAAGATCCGGATTCATGCGGGCGGCCAGCACGGTGAGCTTGCCGTAGCGCTTGGTCTCTTCGGAGACATGCGGATCAAACGCAAAGCCGCAGAGAATCAGAAGATCGAAACCGACACCCAGGACGGCTTCTTTGGCCGCTTCTTTCACCAAGTCCGGCCCCACCGTGCCGTGCTCCGGTCCAATGCACACGGTGACGCGTCGGCTTTTGCCATTCTCGGTGTATTCTCCGGCGGCGTGCAGCCAAACTCCGGCGAACGGTTCCAAGCGGTCGAACTTGAGGCGCTCTTTCTTCAGCGTGCTTTGAACGCCCGCGGCTCGAAGATTCTCAAGAATCATCGCAACGAAGTTGGAGGCGTCTCGGGTGTCTCGCGATACGTCCGTGCTTTCGCCTGGCGGAACAGAAAGCGGCGACGCATCGCCGCACTCCAAAGTTCGATGCGGCGAGAGGCTCTCGACGGTGAAGGGACCGGTCACGCGGATGCGTTTGTTGTCTTCGTAGGGTTGGTCGTAAAGCAACTCCGTTTCGGCGTGGAGGGCGATGGCGGCGTCGATCTGGGCGCGGGTCATGCCTTCCTTGATGTCGGGATTGTTGGCGATGGATTTGAGCGTGACGTGGGGGACGCGCTTGTAGACGAAGCCGCGCTTGATGTCGGGTTGCGGGTTGTAGGCCGTGTCCCCTGACACGGCGTCGGCGGATTCGCCGCGTGAGGGCACGCGGCCTACAGCTTCCATTTCTTTGCGGATGCCTTCGGGCGAATCGGCCAACAAGTAGTACGGGAATTTGGCGGCCATCAAACGAGTGCGCGCCAGCGCCAGGGCGACGCGGCTGGTGTCGCACGTAATCCAGCGCCGTCCCCACTGCTCCGCGACGTACGCCGTCGTGCCGCTGCCGCATGTCGGGTCGAGCACCAAGTCGCCTGGGTCGGTGCATGCCAGCATTAACCGTTGAACCCAAATTACGCAGGGGTTGATCAAGGTTGAGCGAAAAATATTTTATGA
>CAZIDA010000696.1:0-1598 GCA_964537865.1 uncultured Acidobacteriota bacterium | reverse complement strand
GACGCCGACTCCGTCACATTGACCCACTGAAAAATTCCCTCGCCGCCGACCGCCTGGATTTCGTCGACCAGTCCGGCAGCCGCCTTTGCATTCACGTCCCAAGCCGCCACGCGGGCGCCTTCTTCCGCAAACCGAATCGCCGTCGCGCGCCCGATGCCCGCCGCGGCGCCGGTGACTATCACCACCTTCTGCTTCAGTCCGGTTTCAATCATAAGGGCTGACCTCCCGCGCTGGAATTGCTTGGATGGACCCGACTTCAGGAATGAGTGCGACTTAAAAAAACGAACGACCGCTCGTTTTTCGAGAAAAAATCTAGCGCCACATCAGAGGAATGTCAATAATTTTGACAAGGCTTGCTCCTCAATAAATGGCTTGCGCTGTTTGGGTAGCCGGGATTCGTCCGGTCTCGCTTGCGGCTCCCCGGATCTTTGGGGATTGTCGAATCCCGGACTTCGGCGGCGCGACAATCTCGCCCCAAGCGCCGGGGAAGTGCAAATGGCACTGAGGTTCATCCCTGGGGCCTGGGAAGCAACTCCTGACGCCTCGCCTTCGAAACCAACCGCGCGGAGAACGATTGTGGGCGATTCAATTTTCTGCCCGTCCCTGAAGGGGACGTCTTCAATAGCCCAGGGTTGTCCGCCGTCACTTTGGCGGACAACCCTGGGTTTAGTTTACAAAAAGAACACGAACTCTGAAAGAGTTCCCTATAATATCTCCCTTCATATTGGGCGCTTCTTCAGGAGAGTCGGTGGGCCGCTTCAAATCCGCAAAGATAAAGTCATCTCACCGAGTCACCGTTGATTGACTCATTGCTTCAACTTCATTCCGGCTTTACCTTCTGGGCGCGTCGTAGCCGCGGCGATACTGCACCGCATATCCGGGGTGATCCACGAGGACTTTGATGTGTCGGTACTTTCCGTTGCGCGCGGTATTGGAAGGATAATATCCCAACTCGTATTGTCCCTTCAGCTCGAAGACGATTTCGCGGCAAGCCGGGGCAATCTCGTCGAGAGATTTCACGAAGATGGCTCTGCCGCCGCTCTCATCGGCATAAACTTTCAAAGCAGAGCCGTGGACATTCAACGCTTCGAAATGCGCTGCCAATCCCCTCACGCCGCCGATTCCCTTCAAGCCAATCCCGTAAATCAAGGTTTCATGCATATGGATTTTATCGAGGACGCCTTTCCCCGGAACATCCAGCCCATCGGAAATCACCACCAGCGCCTGCTTTGTATTCTTGGCGTCGCGCATTTTGAAAATTCCCTCTTCCACCGCGGCGCCGATGGAAGTGCCGCCCTTGGCCATGAGGCGAGACAACGGGCCGGAGAGGTCAGTTTGCGCAGGCGTGAAATCGACCAACAGGATCGGAAGTTGCGCGAAGGGCATCACAAAAATCTCGTCGTGCGGCGAAAGCGTTTTCGCAAGAACCTCAGTCGCCTCGATGGCCTTCTCCAACTTGCCGCCCTTCATGCTGCCGCTGGTGTCGACTAAAATGCCGACGGTCATGGGCGTGTCCGTCTCCGAATGGAAGACGGCGATCTTCTGTTCCACGTTGTCTTCGTAAACCTTGAAATCCGATTGCTTCAGACCGCTGACAA
>CAZIDA010000695.1:0-1603 GCA_964537865.1 uncultured Acidobacteriota bacterium | reverse complement strand
GCGTGTTTCTGGATCCGGGCGACGTGGTGTTGTTCGAATTGCCGAGCTACATCGGGGCCATTCTTTCGTACGCCAACTATCGCGCCGCGGCGGTGGGTGTCCCATCAGATGAGGGCGGCGTGCTGTTGGACGATCTGGAAGCGAAGATTCGCCAGGCCAAGAAAGCCGGACACCGCATCAAGTTGATGTACACCATCCCCAATTTTCAAAACCCTTCCGGAATCACGCTTCGTCGAGAGCGTCGTCCGAGGTTGCTCGAGATTTTGCGGCGGGAAGGCGTGCTGCTCGTGGAAGACGATCCCTACGGCGAAATTTATTTTCAAGGCGTCGATTCGGAGACGCTCGTTCCCATCAAGGCGCTGGATGAAGATCAGAATGTCATCTATCTCGGAACGTTCTCGAAGCTGCTGGCGGCGGGATTGCGCGGCGCCTGGATCGTGGCGCATCCGGAGATCATCCACAAAATGGAACTCGCCAAACAGGTGGGCGACATCTGCGGCAGCTCCTTGGATCAACGCATCATTCATCGTTGCCTGAAAGAGAATCTTATCGACCGCCACATTCCGGTGATTCGGTCATTTTATGAGTCGCGTTGCCGCGCCATGCTGACGGCGCTCGAAAAATATTTTCCAAAAGGCGTCACATGGAATCATCCCCAAGGCGGTTTGTTCGTGATGGTGACGCTTCCGGCGGGACTCGACGCGAAAGACCTTCTCAAGACTTCCATGGATGAGTACAATGTTTCCTTCGTGGGAGGACAACCGTTTTTCGTGGACGGCAGCGGCGCCAACACGCTGCGGCTGGCATATTCCAAGGAAACCGAAGCCAACATCGACGAAGGGATTCGCCGCCTCGGAGAAGCCATACGAAAGCATCTGGACATCCTCGATCGCGCTCCTCAAGCAAGCCCGGTTCCGTCAAGATAAGAAAGGCGGCGCCCGCCGCTTCGTCGCCCTCGCGCGCCGAAACGATCCAGCAAGAAAAAATTCTGATCCTCGATTTCGGATCGCAATACACGCAACTCATTGCAAGGCGGATTCGGGAACTGCACGTGTATTGTGAAATCGTCCCCTGCACTTTCCCATTCGAAAAAGCGATGGAACAACCGCCGCGGGGCATCGTGCTCTCCGGCGGGCCGGATTCGGTGCTGGAGGAAGGCTCGCTGCGATGTGATCCCCGGTATTTCTCTGCCGTCGACGGAACTTCACCGATTCCGGCCCCGGTTCTTGGAATCTGTTACGGACTCCAATTGATGACGCACGAACTGGGCGGCCGAGTGGGTAAGTCGGAGCGCCGAGAATACGGACGCGCCGCGCTGAACGTGGTCGCCTCGAGTGAACTTTTTTCGGAAATCAAACCAACGTCAGCGGCTTGGATGAGCCACGGCGATCACATCGCCGCGCTTCCCCCCGGATTTCGCACGGTCGCGGAATCGGCCGGCATCATCGCGGCGGCCGAGGTCTCGGACCAAAAACTCTACGGCTTGCAGTTTCATCCCGAAGTGGCTCACACCGAAGAAGGCCGCAAGATTCTCGAAAATTTTGTCTTTAAGATTTGCGGTTGCCACGGCGCCTGGACGCCGGAGCGCTTTGTCGAAGAGACC
>CAZIDA010000694.1:0-1604 GCA_964537865.1 uncultured Acidobacteriota bacterium | reverse complement strand
ATGAGTCGCTTCTCAAAATTCAAAATCAGCGCGAACAAATGGCCCGCCGAGCCGTGACTTTGGGGGAATCGGATCGGCTGGCTCTCACGGGCGTGGAGCTTCAAGGCGCGGCATCGGCGCTCACTCGTCTGGACGCTCTGCAGCAAGTGCAGACGGCGCTGGGCGATCTGGAGGACGCCGTCCAGCGGCCGCTTCAATCCGGCGACCTGCCGCCTCTATCGCCTCAATCCGCCGTATTGAACCCGAAGCCTCAGGAAGGAAAACCATGAAGACAAAACTCAAATGGATCGGCTCGATACTGGGTCTCTTTGCCGTGCTCTTTTTCTTGTGGAGCGTTGCAGAAGGCCCCAAGAAAGCTGCCGCCGATGAAGACGACGAGCAAGAGGCCGTCAAGATTCCTTCGCGGGTGTCCGTCGTGAATGGACAGACGGTCATCACCCTGGATGCGGCCGCTCAAGCGCAGATGGGACTGACCATTGCGACTCTCCAGCAAACTTCCAGCCGGGAACAAATTCAAGCGCCTGCAGTCGTTCTTTCGGCGCAGGAACTGGTCGGTCTGCGCAGGGCGTATCTCACGGCCTTGACGAACGTGGACAAAGCGCGCGTCAGCGCCACCGTGTCGCAGCAGGAGTACCAACGTCTCAAGACGCTGTATCAAGATCAACAGAACGCTTCGGAAAAATCCGTGCAATCGGCCGAAGCCGTTTGGCGGACAAACCAAGTGGATGTCGAAGCGGCGCAGCGCGATGTGGTTCTCGAACGCGCGGCGGTGGTACAGCGCTGGGGACCGGTCATCGCTCAGTGGCTGACCGAAGACACCGCCCCGTTTGAGCAAGCGCTCAGCCAGCAGTCCTGGCTGGTGCAAGTGACTGTGCCCTTCGGAAAAATCTCCGGCGCCCCACGCGCCATCTCCCTTCATATTCCGGGAGGCGAGCGCATGGAGGCGAGATTGGTGTCGGCCTTTCCTCGCACGGATCCTCGAATTCAAGGCGACAGTTTTCTTTATTTGACGGCAGCTTATCCGGGGCTCGCGCCCGACGTGATGCTGACCGCGTATCTTGGAGTGGGCGGAACCTTGAAGGGCGTGGTGGCGCCGGAGGCGGCGCTCGTCTGGTGGAAAGGCCAAGCGTGGGTCTATCGGCAAGTCTCGGCCACACAATTCGTCCGGCGCGCGGTCGACACCACGCAGCCCGTCGCCCAGGGCGTGTTCGTCACCGCCGGTCTTTCACCGGGAGACAAAGTGGTGGTCCACGGCTCACAGATGCTGCTGTCCGAAGAATTCCGTTCTCAAATTCAGGCGGAGGATTGAGGATCCGCCATGCTGAATGCCATTGTTCGATTCTCGCTCCGCTTCCGCGGGATCATCATTGCTCTGGCTGTGGCCCTGTTGGGCTACGGCATTTACTCCCTGACGCAGGCGCGGTACGACGTCTTCCCGGAATTTGTGCCGGCGGAAGTGGTCATCCAAACGGAAGCGCCCGGTCTCGCTCCCGAACAGATCGAAGTGCTGGTCACCCAGCCGATCGAGAACGAAATCACCGGCGTCCCCGGCATTGAATCGATTCGATCCGGAACCATCCAAGGGGCCTCGCGCATCACCGTCG
>CAZIDA010000693.1:0-1620 GCA_964537865.1 uncultured Acidobacteriota bacterium | reverse complement strand
CGGTCCTCGTCTCGCTCTCCAAACAGCGGCAGAAAACCGAATCCTTGTTGCGCCGCCAACTCCAGGAGCGGCCCGGAAACGGTCGACAGTGGAGGAGCTTGATAATATCTTCCATAAAAACCGCGCAGGGCCCAGTGCAGCCGTGGAATCCGAACCACCGCGCCCAGTCGCGGGCTCATCACATTCTCAGTAACGAGCCCCGAAAAGTGAGTGAAGCGCACGCCGGCGTTCAAGGTCAGCCAGGAAGCCGCGCGAAATTGATCTTCGGCGAAAAGAGCTTCGAGATTGCCGCGCGTCGTCAACCGCTGCGACAGCGAAGGGCTGCTCCCATTGGGGGATCGAACCCCAAAGAAGGAACGATCTCGCTCAAAGAAACCATAGAAGCCGACCTCCGCATTGTGTCTTGCGGTCGATCTGGCGAGCGACACCTTGGCGCCGGCGTAGGTGGCGCGTTGATCATCGCGGGGAATCAACGGCGTGTCTCCCGGACCGCCCTCAAAAGCGGCTCGATTGAAATGAAAGAACGGCGACACGGTCAGCAGCATCTCGCTGTTCACGGTATGAACCCATGAAAAATTGACAAACGCGTCCCGCTCATTCTCGACGTCGCGAATGCCGGTGGATTGCTGATCCGGTGTGTTCGGCGCTTGATAATGATCGCCCCGAATGGAGGTCACCAGGCGAAGTTGATCCTGCGGCGTCGCATTGAAGATGAACGAGGCGAAGGCGCCTAATCCGGCCGCGGCATCATGCAAAATCTGCGGCGCGGGAGTCTGTAATCCCAGGTCGCTGCGATTGGCGTTCACGCTCGCCGTGTAAGCAAACCGATCGGTGTGCCCGCCGAAACTGAATTGGTCGTTGGATTCGTTCCGGCTGCCGTAGCTCAAAACCACATCCGCGTCGTTGTTCCGTTCAAATCCCGACCGCGCCACGACATTGAACACGCCAAAGGTGCGGTCACCATATTCCGCTGAGAGTCCGCCGCGTTGCACCTCGATGTAGTCGACGTCTTTCGGATCGAACTGCGGCCCCACGTTGGAAGCGATCATGGTGTTGGGCACCGGGACGCCGTCGATGAGCCAGGAGACTTGATGCCCGCCCCGAATGTGAAGTTGATCGTGAGTTATATATGCGCCAGGAACAAAATCGGTGATCATCGCGAGGCTGTTGGTTTGATCGGCGCCGGGAGTCTTGGCAATCTCATTGCGATCGACCATCGACTCCGTGGTTGACGATTCCGTGTCTAAGTCCTCGGAGTTCTCGACCACGTTTATCGACTCGCTGACCCCGGCCAACTGCATTTGAAAATGAAGTATCGGGGAGCTGCCGGACTGGACGGTTATCTTCTCTTGCAGGTTTTCGAAACCAGATTGAGAGACGGTGACCACATATTCTCCGATTGGAACCGCCAAGAATTGGAATTCGCCATTGTCGTCGCTTTGAGCTGTCGCCACCCAATCGGATCCCACGGCGTCAATTTCAATCTTGGCGCCGTGAATGGGCCGATGCTGGGGATCATGAACAATTCCTCGCACCGCCACAAAGATAGTCGAGAAACTCAATGTGGCGGAAAACAACATCGCACTGAAGACAATCCACCATCTTGCCCGCATTACATTC
>CAZIDA010000692.1:0-1624 GCA_964537865.1 uncultured Acidobacteriota bacterium | reverse complement strand
CAGCCCAGGGTTGTCCGCCCGCTCTCGCTTGCGTCCGCCAGATTTTTGGAGGATGGGCGGACTACCCTGGGTACCGAATTGTTCTCAACAACGACACAACCCGCCGCGGCGGGTTGTGTCAAGCTCTTCGTATTTTGGGGCAGGCAAGAGTATCTGCCCCGCATCGGCTATTTCGGAGCAGCCACACACGGTCGCCGCGGCGACCACCCAGTTATGAAAATGATGGGTAGCCGGCCCTGATGCGTCAGGGCCGGGCGTCCGGATCGCGGCGATGTCCGGGATTCGCCAATCCCCCAATCCGCCAAAAGACCGGCGGACGCAAGCGAAATCCGGGGGACGCAAGCGAGACCGGGCGAATCCCGGCTACCAATGCATTACACCTATGGATTTCGATTATTGTTTGGAACTTGGCAATTGGAATTTGGCCACTGCAATTCGCAGAAGACAGCGGCGCGCTGTACCTTAATTCTTGGGTTCGGTGCGCGCGTTCTTGATGGCGTCGAGAACCTGCTGAGGCTCGGGCATGTCTCCGTCCCAGCGCGCGACGATGGTGTCGCCTCGCCGCAGCTCCAGCACCGGCACAGATTTCGTCATCAACCAAAGGACGCTGAAGGGGATGGTGGTGTAAGGAATGGAGAGGTGTCCTTCCTGGAGAAACGAGGCAACTTCCTGCTGGTTCTCGGCGCCGAGATACGCCTTCACGGGAGGCAAGCCGGGCGTGTCCACGACGCGATTGATCCGTTCGGAGTTGGCGATGCAGTGCGGACAAACGGAGCTCAGATAGATGACGATATTGAGATGTCCCTGGCTGTTGGTCTCATCGTTGAGGGAGGCCAGTTTGGAATGCGTGCTCATGGCGGAATAAGTGGCAGTGACTAGGCAGAGAATGGTGATGGCGATCGTCACGATCTTGTTCTTGGCGAGACGCAACATGCGTTCACGGAATTTGAAAGCGACTCCCACCAAAACTAGAAAGAGACTGTCCTGCCAGAGAACTACGGAGGGCCCCCCACGATCGAACGAACCGAAACAGCCGCAATCTCTTCCCTGCAAAAGATTCCAACGAAAACCGGTGGCCGCCAAAAAAAGAATGAGCAAGCCGGCGCCTGCGGCCAGCGCCAAACGACGCTGAAATCCGCTGATGACGCAGATTCCGATGAAGGCTTCCAAAGCCACAATGAAGAACGCCGCCGGCAATTGCAGCGCGTCGGGGAGCAGTTCGTAATAGCTGATTTGAATTGAGAATTGGCCGATGTCCCAAGCTTTCAAAAAGGCCGCCGCCAAGAAAATGGCGCCGATAATCCACGCCAGCGGAGTCAGCCAGCGGCTGGTTTGCGGCGACGAGGTTGCCGTTTCTGCCATGTGCGCTCCTCAACTCTCTTCGTTCAGCGAAGCGGAATGCTATCGCGCCTCCGAGATGGAGTCAAGCGAGGAGAGCAGGCGTGGCTTGGCCCCGTCGTCATCCGTTTGCCGCGCCATTCTGTGACGCCGCGCGTCATCGACAGCGCCAAGCGATCTTCCATTTTCGCTCCTTCAACATTAACTCTCCTTGAATTCTTTGACGCGCAAGAGGCGAGTTCGGCTCTTGCTCTTCTTGCCGTTGACTTCCGCGCTCATTCTCACT
>CAZIDA010000691.1:0-1628 GCA_964537865.1 uncultured Acidobacteriota bacterium | reverse complement strand
GGTGCGGTGCGCAATTTGAAAACACATCTTGATTACTTAACTTAGTATTATTAAGTATCGTCACTCGCCGCCAATCTGTCCCATCAGATGAAGAAGCTTGTTGAATGTGAACATCTCTCGATACAATACCGTCCATGCCTGAGCGAAAAATCCTGCAGCTTGGCACGCCGCTCTTATGGGAAACATCGAAGCCGGTCGGTGACGTCCACGAAGAAAAGATTCGAGCCATCATCAAGGATCTCGACGACACGCTGGCGTGGTTTCGCGCTTCCACCGGTTGGGGGCGAGGCATTTCCGCGCCGCAGATCGGCGAGCTCCTGCGCATCAGCTTTATTCGCGTGGATCAATCGCTGTGGGAAGAGAGCCGTGTGTTGAGTCGACCCGGCGCGCCGCTGTCAGTGAACGCCCCGCTCGTTTTGATCAATCCGGAAATAAGTTGGAGATCGACGGAGACGTTCACCTTGTGGGACGACTGCTTCAGCTTTCCGAATTTGATGGTCAAGGTGAAGCGGCACGTCGCGGTGGAGATCAACTATCAGGATTCCTCAGGCCGGCCGCAGCAACTTCGCGCGCTGCAGGGTCTCTCAGAACTCTTGCAACACGAGATCGATCACCTCGACGGAATACTCGCCATCGATCGCCGCCTCGACGACCGTTCGTTGGCCACTCGCCAAGCCCTCGAACAAATGAATCTCCTCAAACGATGATGCTTTCTCCATTTTCTTTCATTGAGTGTTTGTTTCTTGATGCTCGCTGTGCGTCTCTTGATCTTTGAATTTCTTATTGTTTGGAGATTGAAATTTGGATTTTATTTGGTCCTTGCCCCTTGGAATCTGATTTCTGTTTGATCCTTGGATTTTGAAATTTGGAATTTGTTTGCTACTTGTCCCTTGCCATTTGATATTTGCTTCCCCACTTGCTTCCTCACAATTGCAAAATTCCCGATTGTCCCTTACACTATCGTCCGTTTTTCGCTCCTTTTGGCGCTATCGTCTAGCCTGGCCCAGGACGCCGCCCTCTCAAGGCGAAAACACGGGTTCAAATCCCGTTAGCGCTACCAATCAATTCAACTGCTTAGCGGCCTTTTCTTCTTTCTCCTTTCCGGCGGGGACGCTGTGGGGACGTAAAGTGAGTTCATGCTCCTCTTCCCACTCCATGGGTCCCGATCCCAGAATTACTTCGTCTAACGCCAAAACGGATTTGCGCAAGTACGGATCTGAGAGATGTTGATATCGGGCCGCTGTGCGCATGTCACTGTGGCCCAGGATTCTGGCGACCGTGTGGGTATCCACGCCCTGCATCCGCAGCCAGCTGGCCGCGGTATGGCGGAGGTCATGAAAATGGAAATCCTCGATATCAAGCCGTGCACAAAGCCTCCGAAAATGCATACTCACTTGATCGGGGGTCAGTCCAGAGAAAAGCTTTTGGGTTGACTTCATTTTTCTTCCCCGGACAACCGATTCGATCACGGTCCATGCAGATTGGTTCAAAGGAACAGGCCGCGGTTTCCGGTTTTTCGTCCTGTGCAAAACGATCATTTTATGCTCGAAATCAATGTTTCTGAACGTGATTCCTAGGATTTCTGATCGACGCATCCCTGTGGCCACCGCCAATGCCACTACGGGTCG
>CAZIDA010000690.1:0-1640 GCA_964537865.1 uncultured Acidobacteriota bacterium | reverse complement strand
CGGTCTCGTTGCCGTGAAGCTGCACCGCATCCAGGCCCAAAGCGGCAATCAGGCGAAGCAGATCGCGCGCCGATCCATAATTGACCACGACGCCAATTTTAGAAATGAATGGTGGAAGGCGATCGATGATCCGCGCGGCCTGCTTGATCGAAACATACCGCGGGCTTCGGGCATAAAAATTGAATCCCAACGCCGCCGCCCCCAATTCGATCGACGCCAGCGCATCGCCCAATCGCGTGATGCCGCAAATTTTTACCAGGGTCATGATTTTCCCCGGACCAGATCAAGCGCCGCGCCAGGATCCGGCGATTTCATAAAATGCTCTCCGATCAAAAACGCGTCATAACCGAGCTTGGTCAATTGCTGTAGTTGCTCGTGCGAAGTCAATCCGCTTTCGGCGACGAAGATGAGGCCGGGCCGCTTGTGCGCAATCAAATTCTCGGCCACCTTCATGTCGACCTCCAGTGTTTTCAAATTCCGATTATTCACGCCGATGATCGAAGCGCCTCGCTCAACCGCCATCGACAACTCTTCTTGGTCGTGGACTTCTACCAGCGCATCCAATTCGTACCGCGCGCAAGCCGAGAGCAGTTCTGCCAGCGAGCGCCGATCGAGGAAAGCGACTATCAGCAACACAGCCGAGGCGCCCTTCGATCGCGCTTGAGCAATCTGCACTTCGTCCAAGATAAAATCTTTGCGAAGGATGGGAAGCCGGCTCACCGCCGCCACCTGCGCCATGCTTTGCACGCTTCCCAAGAAATATTTCTCTTCGGTGAGGACTGAGATGGCCGCGGCGCCATGCGCTTCGTAGGCGCGCGCCAATTCCACCGGATCGAAGCGCTCCCGGATGATGCCGCGCGAAGGAGACGCTTTCTTGATTTCCGCAATGATGTGGAGCGCGCGCGGCCGCGACAACGCATCGCGAAAGCGGGCCTTCACCGGCCTTTGATGAGCCTGCTCGGCCCATTCTGAAATCGGCCTCTCCTCCTTCAGCCGATTGACGGAGGCGATGACTTCCGGCCGGATCTTTTCTAAAAAGCTCTGCGCCATCGGAGAAATATAGAGAGCCGGCGCTGATCCGTCAAGGCAAGCCCATCGGCGGAACTGTGATTAAAGTCACTTGAAGGGACTCGCGAGCGCATGCGATAATGCATATTCTCCTGCAGCGACCGTTGAGCGCCCTGTGAGGTCGGCTCATTAATCCATGAAGGTGACAACCTCGAAGACATGTCAAACAGTATTGATATTGTTGCGAATCAGTATGAGATTCTTTTCTGCCATCAACACGAACCCAATTCAATCCTCCTGGAAGTCAAACTCCCGAGCGAGGTCATGTACTTGCCGGGAACCCGCCTTTCCCTCCGATTGAATGAAAACTCCAAGCCGCTCATCGGCACGGTGCGCCGCATCAAACCGATGGACCGCATCATCGAGGTGGAGACGCCACTGGACGGGCATCCCCGCCAAGAAATCGCCCAAATCAAAGCGGGCGATTTTTTTATGTCCTTGGAGCCGTTGGACCGCCACAACAACGATTTCGATCTCGGCGTTCCGGGTTTTCACTACTCCGATCTCTACGACCCGAATGGTTTGAAGGCGCTCGCAGCATGCTTCTACGACGAAGTGGCGAACACCGATCC
>CAZIDA010000689.1:0-1652 GCA_964537865.1 uncultured Acidobacteriota bacterium | reverse complement strand
ATGATGTTCTCGACGTCCTCGCCCACGTAGCCGGCCTCGGTCAACGTCGTCGCATCGACGATGGCGAAGGGAACATCGAGCATCCGCGCCAGCGTTTGCGCCAGCAGAGTCTTGCCGGTTCCCGTCGGCCCGATCAACAGGATGTTCGATTTTGTCAGCTCCACGTCCGATCGATACTTGGCCAGCTCGATGCGTTTGTAGTGGTTGTAAACCGCGACCGCCAATCGCTTTTTCGTCTTTTCCTGGCCGATCACATACTGATTCAAAAATTCGTGAACCTCGCTCGGCTTCGGCAGCTTTTTCTGCGCCGACTGAGCCAGCTCCGTCTTATCGTCTTCCAAGATGCTGTTGCAGACGGCGATGCACTCATCGCAAATAAACGCGCGCGGAAATTCGTTGGGAGAAGAGATCAGTTTTCGAGCTTTATCCTGCGTCTTAAAGCAGAACGAGCATCTCAAAACCTCATCGTTATCGGTGCGTCGCACGCCGCTCACTCGCTTTCTTTTTTTGTGCTTTATCGCTGGGTGATGACTTGGTCGATTATACCATAGTCCTTCGCCTGGGCCGCCGTCATGATAAAGTCGCGATCCACGTCCCTTTGAACCTTCTCGAGGGGCTGGCCTGTGTGTTTCACGAGAATCTC
The DNA here is from genome assembly GCA_964537865.1 of uncultured Acidobacteriota bacterium. Taxonomy (GTDB): domain Bacteria; phylum Acidobacteriota; class Terriglobia; order JAIQFV01; family JAIQFV01; genus CAZIDA01. The sequence continues at coordinate 1,009 of CAZIDA010000689.1, read as the reverse complement.
GTTGGTGATTTCGCGCATTCGCAGAATTTCTCGGGCCTGAATGTCGATGTCGGAGGCAAATCCGGAAATGCCTCCCGCGGAGGGCTGATGAATCAAAATCCGCGAATTCGGTAATGCAAATCTCTTTCCCGGTGTTCCGGCCGCCAGCAGCAGCGCTCCCATCGAGGCCGCTTGCCCCAGGCAGTACGTGGTGATGTCGGGCTTGACGAACTCCATGGTGTCGTAAATGGCCAAGCCGGCGGTAATCACGCCTCCCGGACTGTTGATGTAAATGGAAATATCCTTCTCTGGGTCTTCCGATTCCAAAAACAGCAACTGGGCAATGACCAGGTTGGCGATGTTGTCGTCGATGGGAGCACCGATCATGATAATGCTGTCGCGAAGCAAGCGGGAGTAAATGTCGTAGGCGCGCTCGCCCCGGCTTGTTTGCTCCACGACCATCGGTATGAGTGTCATGCTTTCCATTGGAGTCCGTGATTGCAGCGCTATGAATTTTTGATATTAAGATGAGGTGTCTTGTTTGTCTAGTTGTGTGCTGCCCATGGAGATATCGGCATTTTCGTAAAGGAAGCTTAGCGCTTTTTGGCTTGTTAGCTGAGAACGAAGTTTATCCAGCGTCCCATCCTTTGTCAAGCGTTGCTTGATCACGGAAAAGGAGTCCTTGGAGTACTGCGACAATTTCATGATTTCCTGATCCAACTCCTCTTCTGAGACGGAAATATTCTCCCGTTTGCCGATGTGCTCGAGCACCAGATTTGCCTTGACTTCGCGCACGGCGCTTTCACGGTGTTCCTCGCGAATCTTCTCCCAGTCGAGAGACAGTTCTTTGGCGTGGATTCCTTGCTGCTCCAGCGATCGAATCATCGACCGCGTGCGAGAATCCATCTGGACTTCCACCAACACTTTGGGAACCGGGAAGGGGTTCTTCTCGATGATCTGGTCCATCAATTTTTCGCAGGTTCGGTCCTTCGCCCGACGCTTCTGATTCTCCTCCAAATCCTTCCGGATC
>CAZIDA010000688.1:0-1657 GCA_964537865.1 uncultured Acidobacteriota bacterium | reverse complement strand
GTCGACGACGCCTTCGAGCGCGGACAAACGAGCGTTGGCGCGCGAGAGACTTGGATTCGCTCCCGGTTGAGTCACGCCGCCTCCGAGGGCCTCGATCGCTTTGTCGAGCCGGTCGGCGCTTGCCGCGACTTTCTTCTCGGAGGGTTGGTCTTTCAGCCGCTCCCGCAAATTCTTGATCTGATCCCGGAGGCTGTTAACCTCTTGAATGGCCCTGTAGCTTTGGTTTATTCCCGACGCAATCTTCGATTCCAAATCGAACTGCGCGACCAAGTCGGCGCTCGAAACCTTCACTCGCGGATCTGCTTTCACCATGAACTTCTGCGTGTAGACGCGCCCGCCGACGGTGAGTTGCGCCGTGTATTCAGCGGGAAGCGCGTGCACCCCATCTGGAAGCGCGGGAGTATTTTCGCCCGGCACAGCGGCGATGGTGTAATGATCTCGAAGGGAAAGTGGCCGGGGATATCGCAAGTTCCACACGACGCGATGCAATCCGGCGCTCGTGGAGAGCGGTCGCGGGGCTTTGAACCAGTAATCAGTAATGGCAGGCGGCGGTTGAGGCGCGCGATGAAACTTGCAGCCTTGGCCAAACGTGTCGACACATGCGCTCGTAAACCGGCGCACCAACTTTCCTTGGGCGCTCAAAATTTCGAGAGTCACTTCGCCCACGGCTTGGCGGCTGAGAGAATAATAAATGATGGCGCCGGTCGGAGGATTTTTTCCGGCCGCAACTTCCGGGGGCAGCGGTGTGTCGTTGTTCACGTCGCGCTCGACGCGAAACGCGATGGAGGGCCTGAAGAGATGCGCTTCTGAATTTTTAATCGCCGGACTCATCTGGCGGAGCGGACTGAAGTCGTCGAGCGCCCAAATGGAGCGGCCGTGCGTCGCCGCAATCAGATCGTTCCCGTGAATCACCAGATCGTGAATGGGCGACGTGGGAAGATTCAATTGCAGCGGCTGCCAATGATCGCCGTCGTCGAAGGAAACGAAAACGCCGGTTTCCGTTCCCGCAAACAGCAATCCCTTTTTCACCGGATCTTCACGAACCACGTGAACGTAGGCGTCGGCGGGCAGACCGGCCGTGATTTCGCGCCAGGTCGCGCCGAAATCATGAGTGCGATAGATGTGCGGCCGAAAATCATCCAATCGATGCCGATCGATGGCGGCGTACGCGGTGGCGGCGTCGTGAGGCGACGCTTCCACAATGCTGACCTTGCTCCACGCCGTGAGCGCGCGCGGCGTCACGTCACGCCAGGTGGCGCCGCCGTCCTGGGTCTGTTGAATCAAACCGTCGTCGGCGCCAATCCAAATCAAACCCTTCTTCACCGGGGACGGCGCGATCGTGTACACGACGCCGCGATTTTGCGTCTCGTCTCTTCGAGTCAAGTCCGGACTGATTTCTTTCCAACTGTGTCCGGCGTCGACCGTTTCCAAAACTTTTTGAGCGCCGAAGTAAAGCGCGTGCGGATCCTGCGGCGAAAACACCAACGGCGAGGTCCACGTAAAACGATATTTCTGCTTCGCCGGATTTTGGCCGAATCCTCCCAGCGGGGCCGGTGAAATGTTGAACATTTGTCCGGTGATGCGGTTCCAGCGATAGAGAGGGCCGTCGGTGTCGCCTCCATAAACCACATTCGGATGGAGCGGGTCGGGGATGATG
>CAZIDA010000687.1:0-1681 GCA_964537865.1 uncultured Acidobacteriota bacterium | reverse complement strand
CTCCAATCACAAAAGGAGTTTTGAGAAAGCCATGCATAAACCCGTTAAGTATTTCGAGAAGGCTTTGACGTACGGCGCAAAAGGCGCTTGGTTTGCGTTTGAGCGGCTGAATCGGATTCACCAGAACCCTTCCTTCACGCCGCGATGGTCCGACAAGCCCTTGCTGAAGTCGTATGAGAAGACGAAGCCGCCGCTGGGCTGGCCGCGCACGACCGATTCGCTGTGCCCCAAGTGCGTTCCTGAAATCCGCAAGAAGATTATTGACGGCGCTTTGCCCAAGGAAATTCTCCTGAACGAAAAAGTGGGCGAGATCAAGGCGCAGATCATCGAGCGCGACGGCAAGATCATGATGGTCAAGGACTGCCCCAAGCATGGTCATTTTGAAGACGTGATGGCCATCGACATGGCTTTCTTCCGTCATCTGGAAGAAGTTTTTCCGGGCCGCGACATTCGCGCCCACAACGACGAGCGGCTTCACAACCACGGCAGCAGCACCGTCAAGCACGGCCGCGGCTCGGTGCTGACCATCGATCTGACCAATCGCTGCAACATGATGTGCGATCCCTGCTTCATGGATGCCAACCAGGTGGGATTCGTTCACGAGTTGAGCTGGGAAGACATCAAGACGATGCTCGACAACGCCATTTCGATCAAGCCGCATCGCCAGATGTCGGTGCAATTCTCCGGCGGCGAGCCGACGCTCTCGCCGTATTTCCTCGACGCCGTGCGATACGCTCGCACGGTGGGCTACAACAGCGTGCAGGCCGCCACCAACGGCATCGAGTTTGCGAAGAGTCCGGAGTTCTGCCGCCAGGCAGCGGAAGCGGGATTGCGTTACGCCTATCTCCAATTCGACGGCATCGGCAACGCCGCCAACGAGCACCGCAAGGTGGGCGATCTGTTCGACGTGAAGCTGCGCGCCATCGAGAATCTTTACAGCAACGGCGTCGATATCGTTCCGGTTATCACCATCGTCAACGGCATCAACAACGAGCAGGTGGGACGCGTGGTGCAGTTTGCGCTCGACAATCCCAAGCACATTCCGTTTCTTTCGTTTCAACCCGTGTCGTTTACGGGGCGGGATGAAGCGATTACCGACGAGCGTCGCAAAGCGCAGCGCTACACGCTCTCGCATCTGGCGCATGATGTGAAGAATCAAACCGGACTGGGCGAGCCGGCCCGCGATTGGTTTCCGATTTCGTTCATGAGCACGTTTTCGGATTGGGCGGATTTGGTGCACGGACCGCAAACGGATTGGGGACAACTGAGCTGCGGCTGCCATCCCAACTGTGGCGTCGGCATGGCCATCATGGTGGACAAACAGACAAAGGAAGCGGCGCCGGTCACGGCTTTTTTGAATGGCGATCGCTTGGCCAAGGACATCGCCAAGGTCAACGACGCGGCGCGCGGCAAGCGCCTCTCCATCGTGGGCATGGCGCTGGCGTTGATGCGAAATTACGATCCCTTCCAGGCGCCCACGCACTTCAAGCTGACGGACCTGCTGAAGAAATTCGATAAGACGTTCGGCGCCACCGGCAAGAATTACGGCGAGGTCTCCGGAAAGCGCACCCTCGATGACGTGAAGAAGCGCCGCACCGACCGCTGGAATTTCCTCTTCATCGCCGGCATGTGGTTCCAGGATTTGTTCAACTACGATTTCCGGCGCACCGAGATGTGCATC
>CAZIDA010000686.1:0-1681 GCA_964537865.1 uncultured Acidobacteriota bacterium | reverse complement strand
CCAACTGCTCCTTCCGAAACGTCGCGATCGTGTCATGGTCCGGATGCTGGTCCGCTGCCAGATATCGGAACGCCACGTCCTCGTACGTCGCCCGCTCGATCCGCCTCGAACTCGCCACCCCACGGCTGTACAGGCTGCGGAAAAACGTTGATTTTTTGTTTTCCGGTTCTCTCCGCGGCTGATTGCCAGCCGTGGGAGAACCATCCGCGGGGATTTTCGCCGTCTGCATGGCTCTCGGGAGGCCGTTTTCACGGCCGCCCGAGACACCTCGACCTCAGCCCTCCACCGTAGCCGGAATCAACTTCCCCAGCCGTAGCAGGTTGTACGCCGTCATCACCAGCCGATAGAACCAGTCGACCCGCTTCAGCCCTCGCAGCTTCGTCTGCCGCAGTGGTCGGTCGTGCTTCGCCCACCCGAACACCCGCTCGATCAGTTTGCGCTTCTGCTGGCTGATCGCTCGGCGCGGGTCCAGGCGCTCCGCCTCGCTCAGCGCGTTCTTCCCTAAATTCGCTCCGCCTTTCGTATACTCGCTGACATGCGGAGCCACGCCGCGGTCCCGCAGGGCGGCGACAAACTTCGGGTCTTGATATTGCGTGTCTGCCCCCAACGTCATCTGCGCCTCGGGTGGCCGCTGCTCGCGCGGCCCCACGACCTCATCCACCATCGCCAGCGCGGCCTCGCGTTCCGCCGCCGTCGAGGCGCAACTCGCTTGCGCGGCCACCACCAAACCGTTCCGGTTCTCCATCAGCGCATGACCCTGGTAGCTCGGCACACTCTTCGCCGCCGTCGCCTTCTTGTACAGACGCGCCTCGGGGTCCGTCTTCGACTCCACCTTATCGCGCAGCAGCACCTCGCCTCCGTGTCCCGATCCCTGGCCCGGCGCCGGGGGCTCGCTCTTCTCCTGAAAACTCCGGTTCGCCGCCCAAGCCTGAATCAGCGTCCCATCCACCGTGAAATGCTCGGCGCTCAACAACTGCTCCTCCCGCGCTTCCGCCACCGCCGCCGCCAGTAACTGCTGACTCACCTCCCCTTGGATCAACCGCTCCCGGTTCTTCGTGAACACCGTCACATCCCAAACCTCATCGTCCATCTCCAGCCCCACAAACCATCGGAACAGCAGGTTATAGTTCAACTGCTCCATGAGTTGCCGCTCCGAGCGCACCGAGTACAACACCATGAGCAGCAACGCCCGCAGCAGCCGTTCCGGCGGAATCGACTCCCGCCCCGTCGCGGCGTACAGCTTGTCCAGCTCCCCACTGATCCGCCCCAAGGCCCGGTCGGTCAAGCGCCGAATCGCCCGCAGGGGGTGGCCGGCCGGAATCCGCCGCTCCAGGGTGAGATAGCTGAACATCGCCGTTTGTTGAATATCGCGCCCGCGCATGAGATATCCTCCTATGAAGTCCTTAAATCAGATGATACCTCATTCAGTATTACCTAATCAAGGAATACAAAGCCCTCCCTCCCCACCGATGCCCGAATTTAAACCCTAGGTGTTTTTCCGCAGCCTGTTTAGCCGCTGAGCCCACCCAGGGGCTAAAGCCCGGCAGCATTGGTCCACGCGCCGGCGGCACGGCTGAAGCCGTGCCCTCCTAAAAACCCCTTCACCCGCGGACTGGAATTGCCATTCTGGGTTAAACTGCTTTCCTGATGACCGATCGAGAAAAGCTATTCGGCGCTGCTC
>CAZIDA010000685.1:0-1712 GCA_964537865.1 uncultured Acidobacteriota bacterium | reverse complement strand
TTACGGCATGCTGATGTTCCTGGAGTAGGGACTGCGAATTTCGCGAAAAGATTTGATCCACCGGTTGGTGGAATTGCTTTACGAACGGAACGATGCCGACTTCAAGCGCGGCACGTTTCGTGTGCGCGGCGACGTGATCGAAGTGTTCACCACCTATTCGGACGACGCTTTGCGCATCGAGATGTGGGGCGACGAGATCGAACATTTGACGCGCGTCGATCCCCTTACCGGCGCGCAGCGCGAATCGTTTATCCGCATGCCCATCTATCCGCGCACGCATTTTGTGATGCCGCGCTCGACCTTGGAATTGGCCATTGAGAATATCTTGGGCGAGTTGGAGGTGTGGATTCCCACCTTGGAGTCGAAAGGAAAGACGATGGAGGCGCAACGACTACGCCAGCGGACGTTGTTTGACGTGGAGATGATGCGGGAGATCGGATACTGCCACGGCATCGAAAATTATTCCCGGCACTTTACCGACCGCCTGCCGGGAGAGGCGCCGCCGACGCTGCTCGACTACTTGCCCCACGATTCGCTGTTGTTCATCGACGAGAGCCACCAAACCGTTCCGCAAGTTCGCGGCATGTATCACGGCGACCGCTCGCGTAAGGAGAATCTGGTGGAATATGGATTCCGCCTTCCATCGGCTCTCGACAATCGCCCCCTCACCTTCGAGGAATTTGAAACGCGCGTGAACCAGGCCATCTACGTGTCGGCCACGCCGGGACCTTACGAGCTCACCAAGACCGGCGGCGCGTTCATCGAGCAGGTGATCCGGCCCACGGGCTTGGTCGATCCGGAAGTGGAAGTGCGGTCCGTGACGGGACAGATCGATGACCTCCTCCACGAAATCCAACAGCGCGCCGAAAAACGGGAACGGGTCTTGGTGACGACGCTGACCAAGCGCATGGCCGAAGACCTGACGGAGTACTTGACGGAGATGGGCGTGCGCTGCCGCTATCTTCATTCCGACATCGAGACGTTGGATCGCATCAAGATACTTCGAGATTTGCGCAAAGGCGAGTTCGACGCGCTGATCGGGATCAATTTGCTGCGCGAAGGATTGGATTTGCCGGAGGTTTCCTTGGTCGCCATTCTCGACGCCGACAAAGAGGGCTTCCTGCGTTCCGCCGGATCGCTCATCCAAACGGTCGGTCGCGCGGCGCGCAATGTTCACGGCATGGCCATCCTCTATGCCGACGTCATGACGCAGTCGATGGAGCAGGCCATCGGAGAAACGAATCGCCGGCGGGCCATCCAGTTCCGGTATAACGAGGAGAATCACATCACGCCGGAATCGATCGTCAAACCGGTCGACATGTCGTTGGTAGCGATCACTGAAGCGGATTACGTCGAGGTGGAGACGCAGGTGGACGAGGCGCCTTGGATTGCGGAGCCGGAACGGTTGGATGAATTGGTGGAGCAACTCGAAAAAGAGATGCGCGAAGCCGCCAAGAAATTTGAATTTGAAAAGGCCGCGGCCTTGCGCGATCGCATTCGTGCGCTGAAATCGAAAGCCGTTTCATCCGTCGTGTGATTTTTTGGCGCAGACACTCTTGTCTGCGCCGCATATTTCGGCAGATAACGTTCATGGGTGCAGACAAGAGTGTCTGCACCACCGACCGGTCAGGCATTCAAGAACGCTTTGCGGCCCGCAAATTTGGCCCGCGCTCCGAGTTCCTCTTCAATCCTCAGCAGGCGATTGTATTTGG
>CAZIDA010000684.1:0-1719 GCA_964537865.1 uncultured Acidobacteriota bacterium | reverse complement strand
GGTGAAAGCGAATTCAGCGAAATGTTTTTCAGCGACCTGCGCGTGCCCGTCGAAAACGTTCTCGGCAAGGTAAACGACGGCTGGAATGTGGCGATCAGCACACTGATGTATGAGCGCGGCGCCTACGGCGCGCGACTGCATCCCATCTTCAAACGCAACATCAATCGCTTGATCGATCTGTCGCACAAGTTTCAGAAGAACGGGAAGCCGGCCGCCCAAGATCCGCTGACGCGCCAGAAACTCGCGCAGTGTTACGCCGAGGTGGAAATCATGCGCTGGAACCAACTGCGCGCCTTCAGCCGCGTCACGGCGTCGGGCATTCCCGGACCGGAAGGATCGATTCAGAAAATCTTTTGGAGCGAGCTGAATCAACGCGTGCAACAGGCGGCGCAAGAGATGTTCGGTCCATACGGGCAGTTGCTCGCCGGCGACCCGCGCGCCGTGGACAGCGGTCTCTGGTCCTACGGATATCTCCGCTCGCGCGGCAACACGATTGAGGCCGGCACGTCGGAAGTGCAGCGCGGCATCATCGGCCATTTTGTGCTGGGCCTGCCCAGAAGTTATTGAGGGGAGCCATCATGGAATTTGAATTGAGCGAGAGCCAGCAATTACTGAAAGACAACGCTCGAAGATTTTTTGCGGGCGAGTGCCCCATGACCGAGGTTCGGCGCATTATCGAAACCGACACGGCTTATGACGCCGCTTTGTGGGCGAAGCTAGTCGAGCAGGGCTATACGGGCATCATTTTTCCGGAGGAATATGGCGGCGTCGGGCTCGGCATGGTCGATCTCATTCTCTTGATGGAGGAGGCCGGACGGGCGCTTCTGCCTGGTCCCTTCTTTTCCACCGTGGCGCTCGCAGGCGCGGTCATCGACGCCGTTGCCGCTCCCGAACTGAAGAAAAAATATCTGACCGCGATCTGTTCCGGCGAAGCCCACTCGACGGTGGCGCTGCTGGAAGAGAACGCGAGTTGGAATCTCGCGGGCGTTCGGATGACCGAATCCAAGGGAACATTAGCCGGCGAAAAGCTTTTTGTGCCGGATGCTGCCGCGGCCGATTTCATGGTGGTCGTCGCGGCCAACGGCGTGTTCATCACGCCGGTGAAAGCGCCGAGTCTTCGCATTTCGCCGATGTCCGGCATGGACCTCACACGCAAGATTTATTCCGTTCGCTTCGACAAAACACCGGTGGAGAAGCTGGGCGATACGAAGGCGCTTCCCCGCGCGCTCGACATGGCCGCGGCGGCGCTGGTCGGCGAAATGGTCGGCATCATGCAGCGAACGCTCGAGGTCACGGTCGAGTACGCCAAGTTTCGGAAGCAATTCGGAAAGCCCATCGGCATGTTTCAAGCCGTGCAGCACAAGTGCGCCGACATGTATTTGGAGACGGAGAGTGCGCGCTCCGCGGCTTACTACGCCGCATGGGCGCTGGAACAGAACGCCCCCGACGCCTCGCTGGCCGTCTCCATCGCGAAAATGTATGCCGGCGACGCCTGTCGCAACGTCGGCAATCACGGGATTCAAGTGCATGGCGGCATGGGTTTCACTTGGGAGAACGATCTGCATTTATACTATCGGCGCGCGAAGGCGTCGGAGACGATGCTCGGCGACGCCACGTTCCATCGCGAGCGAATCGCAAGGTCGGTGATCGACCCGCGCGCCGAACTCGCCCAGGCGTCCTGACGCAACCGTGCCCCGCAACATCTTCATACCCTTGGAG
>CAZIDA010000683.1:0-1720 GCA_964537865.1 uncultured Acidobacteriota bacterium | reverse complement strand
ATTTTAAGCCGAGAAAGAGAATCACAAATAGCGCCGGGCCGAAATCCTTTTGTCGAACCCGGCATGGAGTTCGGAGCAGGAGTTGTCACCACCACCTTCGACAAGCTCGTAAACTGGGCGCGCAAATCGTCCATCTGGCCGATGACGTTCGGCCTCGCCTGCTGCGCCATTGAGATGATGGCCATGGGCGCCTCGCGATACGACATCGCCCGCTTCGGCGCCGAAGTTTTTCGAGGCTCGCCCCGACAATCCGATCTCATGATCGTCGCCGGCCGCGTCTCCAAGAAGATGGCGCCCATCGTTCGACACCTTTACGACCAGATGCCGGAACCGAAATGGGTCATCTCCATGGGCGTGTGCGCCACCGCCGGCGGCATCTTCAACGACTACGCCATCGTCCAAGGCGTGAATCAAGTGGTGCCGGTCGATGTCTACATTCCCGGATGCCCACCGCGCCCGGAACAGTTGATCTACGGCATCATGAAGCTTCAAGAAAAGATCGAACATCAGCGCGGCAGCTTCAAAAACGCCCTTCCTTTCGGAAAATAGAAACTTCTCGTAGAACTAATGACACAGACCCTCTTCGGGGATATACAATCCGCGAACGATCGGAGGCGCCCATGACTGAAGCAGCGGTATCATTAGATTTGTGGAGGATGCATGAGCACATTTGCGGAAAGGGACATTCTTGACCTAAGCGTATCTGAGCGAATTCGACTTGCTCAAGATATCTGGGACAGTGTGGCCAAGGTTCCGGAATCTTTGGCCCTCGCGGACGACGAAAAGGCTGAAATTGATCGCCGACTCAATGCGCACCACAAAGACCCTAATGCGGGGTCGCCTTGGCCGGTCGTCCGGGCTCGGATCAAGAAACGCGGATGACCCGCTCACTGATAGTCCGACCGGAAGCTGAAGCGGATATCGCTCAAGCCTTGGATTGGTACGAAGCTCGTGTTCCAGGTCTTGGTTCCGAGTTCCTGCTTGTTCTTGACGCCACCTTCAACACCTCTGCTATAATGACGCCATCACAAACAGAACGCGTGAAATTCATACGAACCCACTGGAGGTCGTCTATGCTCGCAGTTGGTGATAAAGCGCCCGACTTCAAAGTGAAGACCCACGAAGGCCACGAGGTTTCGATCCAAGATTTCGCCGGAAAGAAAGTGGTATTGTGGTTTTATCCGAAAGCCGACACGCCCGGCTGAACCAATGAAGGCAAAGGATTCCGTGACCGAATCCGAGATTACGAAGCCAAGAACGCCAAGATCCTCGGCATCAGTTTTGATACCGTCGCTGAAAACGCCGCCTTCGCCAAAAAATTCCAATTCAATTTTCCTCTGCTCTGCGACGTCGATCGCAAGATCGGCTTGGCGTATGGCGCCTGTGAATCGGCCAAGGACGTTTACGCCAGACGAATCACCTACGTCATTGGAGAAGATGGAAAGATCTTGCAGGCGTATCCGAAGGTGGACGCGGCTCGACACCCGCAGGAGCTGATTGAGAAGCTTTGAGCGTGTGAGCGCGCCGTGGTGCAGGCATCCGCCGCGGCGGCTCTGCACCACATGCTGTTCCCACGGAAAGACGTGACAGTCTTTCATGGTCGCCGCGGCGATCACCCCAGCGCATGAAATGTTTTGCTGGTTGCGAAGGCCGGTCAACGCCGAGGCCCGCCGCGGCGGGCAGAGGAACGCAGAGCGGCCTGGGGCCGCAGTTCGCCGCG
>CAZIDA010000682.1:0-1731 GCA_964537865.1 uncultured Acidobacteriota bacterium | reverse complement strand
GATGCGCCAATTGACCCAGCCAATACGCCTCCCGATCCCTGATCCGAAGACACAGCAGGCAAGACTTCGTTGGATCTGGAAGAGACGGTGTCATCGCGTCGATTCTCTGTCCTTCGGACGATTTCTCCAGGAGGGCAACGAGTATCAAGGCCCACGTGTCGTGAGAAGCGATCTTCCCGACTTCCCACGCATGATAGTTACAAAAAGGATGTTCGATCAGGCTTGCCGGAACCTCTCCCGAGCGGCTGCATTCGCAAGCGAGTGAAACAATAAAATTGAACTCCTCGTGGCGCATGACGCCGCAGATGGGGCAGCCGGGGGTCGCTAACATCTCATCGATTGTTTCCGGAATCTTCTTCATGAAATCTCAACTGGGTTTAGGCCCGCCCGCCGTCCTCGCCCAAACAAAAAACTCCTGCTCTGGTTGGGCCAAAGCAGGAGTTATCGTTCCTAAGTTCGGATTAGGACAGTTCGCAATTATCTTTGAGGCGAACTCCATCGCCTCTCAAACTTTTTTCGACGCTAAACATAACTCCGCGGCGAGTCCGTGTCAATCTCGTTTCCGATGGGGCCAGGAATGATCGACGCAGAAAGAAAAAAGCTTCATCAAAGAAAACCTTCCGGCTTCCCATGAAGCCTATCGAATCCAATCCGCCGCCATCTTCAATCTCCTCAAGAGGCGGGCGTAAGCGGAAGAACACCGTGTCATCAGGACGCCAGAGAAGCTCCAGGCAGCGGAGCGTCGTCCAGCGCTTCCGCGCAGCTAGGATTGAACGCTGTGTCGATAAGCAATGACGCGAACCTTCTCCAGTGTGACCATGCCTTCGGTGATGAGATGATCCAACTCGCCCAAGAGGTCCGAGATCTTTTGCGGCTCATCCACAATTTCCACCACCACCGGCAGGTCTTCGGAGAGACGCAGGATCTTCGCCGTGTGGAGGCGGCTATTGGCGCCGAAACCGAGAACGCCCCGCAAGACCGTGGCGCCCGCCAGTTTTCGCTGACGCGCCGCCTCGACGATGACCTCGTACAACGGCCGCCCTTGATGCTTGTCGCTCTCTCCCACAAAGATGCGCAACAATTCCGCTTCCCCGGACAGTTTCATCGGCCACCTCTCAAATTAGAAAATCCTTCCCACCATTAACCCGGCAAAAAACGAGACCAAGCCCAAGCCGTTCTCGGCCAGCAAGTTCAGCGCGGCCAGTCCCCACTCCGTGTCGCGAAGCAGTTCACCGCTTTCGAAAATGAAACTGGAAAACGTGGTGAACGCCCCCATGAATCCCACCAATAGAATCAGCCGAACTTGCGGCCCAAGAACAAACTGCTCTTCAGCCAAAGCCCAAATGATTCCAAACATAAAACAGCCGCATAAATTGACGACCAGCGTCCCCCAAGTGAAGTTGGGGCCCAAGAGCTTCTGAACCCAGCCTTGAAGGAAGTACCTTGCCAGGGTCCCCACCGCCGCCATGATCGCCAAAAGGACAATCTTCTGCATCATTGCAGTCGGCCTTTCTTTCTGATTTAGGAGTCATCAGCCGAGGCGGTTAATGGGGAACTCCATCCCCGTGATTTGGAGTGGCAGGATCATAGTGAGAATGAGCGCGGAAGTCAACGGCAAGAAGAGCAAGAGCCGAACTCGCCTTTTGCGTGTCAAAAGGTCCAGGAGAGATGAGGTGGAAGGAGCGAAAACGAAAGATCGCTTGGCGCTATCGATGATGCCTAGAGCTACAG
>CAZIDA010000681.1:0-1737 GCA_964537865.1 uncultured Acidobacteriota bacterium | reverse complement strand
GCCTTTCTGCGCGATATTTGGACGAACGTGAATCCCAAGGCGAGGCACACGCAGTTTGCCGATTTTCACAGTCATGGTTGGATTTTCCGCGCGACTTTCAAAATGGATCGGCATGGCAATCTGCTGGACGCTTACGGCAACAAGATTCCGTGGTCGCAGGTGACTCCTCAAACGTTGGCCGAAGCGGTGCGTCACACGTTGCCGTCCGACACGGAGAGCATTGCGGGGCCGCCGGTTCCTCCGCCAGGGAAACCGCCCGCGCCGCCGCCGCCCGCTCCTTCTCCCGGGAAGCCGGATGTGCCGGTGCATTTGAAAGATATTCATCTCGAGAAGGGAATGCAGTGCGTGGACTGTCACTTCCAAGGAGACGCCCACGGCAACGGGAACCTTTACGGAGAACCTCGCGCGGCCATTGAGATCGATTGCATCGATTGTCACGGGACCATCGATCATCGCGCCACGTTGATCACGTCGTCATTTGCCGCCGGTCAAGGCCGGTATCAAGGCAAAGTGATCAATCGCGCGCAGGGACGCGATCTCACCAAAATGCGAACGCCCTTCGGGACGCCGCTCTTTCGGCGAGGTGGAGACGGCAGCGTGTGGCAGTACTCCATGGTGAATCCCGGAATGAAATGGCGGGTCGTGCAAACGATCGACACGATCACGCCGGGGAACCACGACTACAGCGTCGCCTCGCGTCTCGCGAAAACGCTTCGCAAAGACGGCGTCACTTGGGGCGACGTTCCCAAAGATCAGATGACGCTGGCGCATCCCAATCAATCGATGACGTGCTACACCTGCCATTCGTCGTGGCAGCCCACCTGTTTCGGATGCCATCTTCCCATGTACGCCAATCGCAAGAAACCCAACCTGCACAACGAGGGCGATCAGGACGTTCGCAACTGGACGGGATACGATTATCAAGTTCTACGAGACGACATGTACATGCTGGGCATCGACGGCACAGTCACCGGACATCGAGTGGCGCCGGTTCGCTCCGCGTGCGCCATTGTCGTCGGCTCACAAAATGCGAATCGCGATTGGCTGTACGATCAACAGCAGACGATTTCGGCGGAAGGATTCGCGGGAACGGCGTTCAGCACGACGGCGCCGCACACCGTGCGCGCCCGCGAAACCAAAACGTGCGTTGATTGTCATGTCTCCCAGGCCAACGACAACAATGCCTGGATGGCGTCGCTGCTTCTGCTGGGGACGAACTACATGAACTTGATGGGGCGGCACGTGTTTGTGGGAGAAGGGAAATCCGGATTTGAAGCCGTCACGGTGACGGAGCAGTCCGAGCCTCAAGCGGTCATCGGCAGTGATCTGCAGCGGCTCGCCTATCCGAAGGAATACGCCAAATTCGTCGCTCACCACCGTGAGCTCGAGGAGTCGGATCATCATCCCGGAAAAGACGTGGCCACTCTCCCCGGTGAAAATCACAATCAGATTCTGAGTCTGCAACTGCGCGGAGAATATTTGTACACGGCGAATGGGGCCGGAGGCTTTCGCGTCTTCGATGTGGCCAACGTGAACAACAAAGATTTTTCGGAGAAGATGAGCACCGCGCCGGTCTCTCCGTTGGGGCAGCGGCTGTACGTGAAGACCAAGTTTGCGACGTATGTGGCCTCGCCTTCGACGTTGGCTGCCGATCCCACGCGTTCGCATCGGCCCCAGAATGAAGAAGGGCGCGTCAGTTTGGTGTATGCGTTTCTCTACGTCGCGGACAAATACGAA
>CAZIDA010000680.1:0-1751 GCA_964537865.1 uncultured Acidobacteriota bacterium | reverse complement strand
ATTCTTCACCGAAGCCCCGGTGGCGGCGGAATGCAGCTTCACTTCCACCTTCTCTTCCAAGCTGTCGTAGTACGCCTTCAAAATCTCGATCACTTCCGGCTTCGAAAACTCCGCTGGAACCGGCTTGCCTTCGCTCATCAGCTTGCGCAGCAAGGTGCCGGAGAGCAGCAAACGCGCGCCGCCTTTGTAGTTGCCGTTCTCGTCGATGACCGCTTTGCTCTCGTGCGGACAGGTTTTCATGGAAGCCATGGCGCCGCATTCGTAGCAGTAGAACGTCCAATCCATGCACAGCGGTTGGATGGCCAGCGCGCCCAGCGGCACTTCGTTGAAAATCTTCTGAGCGTCGAACGGCCCGTAGTAATCGCCGACGCCGGCATGATCGCGTCCCACGATCAAATGGGAGCAGCCGTAGTTTTGGCGAAACACCGCGTGCAACAACGCTTCGCGAGGACCGGCGTAGCGCATTTCCATGGGATAGCCGCCTTGAATGACGCGCTCCTTGCGGAAGTATTTATGGACCAGCGCGTCGATGGCGCGCACGCGCACGTCAGCCGGAATGTCGCCGGGCTTCAACTTGCCGAGCAGTTGATGCACGTAAACGCCGTCGCACACTTCAATGGCGATCCAGGCCAGATAGGCGTGGGAGTTGTGCATGGGGTTGCGCAGTTGCAACGCCGCCACCGTGCTCCATCCGCGATCTTCAAACAGCTTTCGCGCTTCCACGGGACGCTGATAAATCCCCTGGAAGGTATCCGGGAAGAACGATTCCGACACCACTTTCACCGGACCCGCCAGATTCATCGGCCCCTGCTCCATCACTTTTTGAACGCCCGGATGCGCCGGATCGGCCGTCTTGAAAACGGTCTTGCACTCATGTTCCTTGTCGATCGAGTACTTCTCGTTCACCTTCATCGTGCCGATCAACTCTTCCGTCTCCGCATCCCAGAGCGCCACCTCTTCGCCTTTGCGCAGCGATTTGGCGCGGTCTTCGGTGGTGGACGCGGTGATCGGAATCGGCCAGAAGAGATTCTTCTGGCCGGGCAACGTGTAGTGGTCGCAGCAGCCCAGCCAATCGTCGTGGCCCATGAAGCCGTCCAGAGGCGTGAAGGCGCCGATGCCCATCATGATCAGATCCCCGGTCTCGCGGCTGGTGATCGGAATTTTCTTGAGGGTCTTGGCGCGCTTGATCTCTTCCTTCCGCTCTTCCATTTCCAAAAGCAGCGGCTTCAATTTCGAACTTCCATGTGGTGGAACCAGTTTGCTCATGTCGTTACTCCTTTATGAATGAAGCTTCAGTTGTATGAATACATCCCCGCTCAACTTCTTGAATCCGCCTTCGTCGACTTGGACCGAAGATGAAATTCTTTCATCCCGGTTTCCCATAAAAAATATTCTCGAAGAATTGCATCGTTCAATCGGTTCGAAACCCAAAAATTCAAACTCCTTACAAACCTTATCGCGGCGAAGTCTTGCTCACCGCGCGCGTCTTTCGAAGCCGGACGCGGCGCCACAACCGCGGGGCAACGTAAGCGCAGATGTATCCGTAGAAAAGCAGGATTCCCGCCAGCAAGATCACCCGGCTGCCGACAAGGGCGGACACCACGAAGCCGATCGTTCGCTCCACGGCCCGCTCGTACCAGGGCGCCGCGGGAGAACGCGGGCTGGAAGTGGAGATGGAGGAGGCGCTGGCGGTGGCCGTCGCCTCGTCTTCTCCCACAGTGACCCGCACGGCCGAATCCCACACCGCCATC
>CAZIDA010000679.1:0-1754 GCA_964537865.1 uncultured Acidobacteriota bacterium | reverse complement strand
CAGAATTCTTCGGCGCCAAAGCGTTGTCTTGCTCGACGGCGCGACGATATTTTCTCACGGCGTTTTGATGCTCCGCCAATGTGCGCGAAAAAATGTGCCGTCCTTTATTGTCGCTGACGAAGTAAAGATAATCCACCGCCGCCGGATGAACCGCGGCTTCCAAAGAGGGCCGTCCGGGGTTGGCGATGGGGCCAATCGGCAGCCCGGAATGAACATAGGTGTTGAACGGCGAATCCATTTCCATGTCCGATTTGTAGATGGTTCCACGATAGCGATTGGCGACGAGCGCCGCATAAATCACCGTCGGGTCGCACTCCAGCGGCTGATTGATCCGCAAGCGATTTTGAAATACCGCGCTGATGAGCGGGCGCTCTTGCTCCTGGCCGGTTTCCTTCTCGATGAGCGAAGCCAGAATTACAGCTTGGTTCAAGCTCAACTTCCGCCGGCTGGCCGCTTGCAAATAATCCGGGGTCAGAAATTTCCGGAACTGGTCGACCATCTTCTCGGCAATCTCCAGAGCCGTCGTTCCTTTCTCGAACTTATAAGTGTTGGGGAAAAGATATCCTTCCAAAGAGACCGCATTCGGCGCAAGGTCCTTGATCGTCTCGACGTGTTGCGTGGCCGCCAGAAAATCTTCCCGAGGACACAGGCCGGCTTTCTGGAGAATGTCCGCGATCTCGAAGATGTTGGCGCCTTCCGGAATGGTGACTTGATGATAATGGACCTCTCCCTTGAGAAGTTTCTGAATCACTTCCCATTCGCTCATAGGCCGAATGAAATTGTACTCACCGGCTCGGATGACGGCGCCACGCCGTTTCAAGGCGAGGGCGATCAGAAACGTGCGGGGATGCTCGATGATCCCTTGCTGCTGCAGCAAATCGGCGATTCCCAACAAATGAGTTCCAAGCGGGATTTCGACGATCTTGGAATCTTCCGAATAGCCTTTGTAAGGACGGGTGAGCCAATATACTCCCATGGCGGCGAACCCGAGGATCAGGAGGATCAGCGCCAAGAGGAAAATGGCCGCGCGAGACCAGAATTTCGAAATCAATCGCACCTCTATTAAATTAGTGGTTACGGCTGCTGGAAGCGCTGCTGTGCGAAACCCTCCTCAAGCGCGATTCCCGTTTCGTCCCCAATTCATTCAGCCGCAGTCATCTCGTCTGGATGCCGTTACTCCGAGACTTCATGGGCCGACGATTCGCCCGGTCTGGCGTCAAGATAGCTTTGAAGAATCAGCACAGCCGCCAATTGATCGATGACGCTCTTTCTCTTTTTCCGACGCATACCGCCTTCGATGAGAACTCTGCGCGCCTCAGCGGTCGTCAAACGTTCGTCCCAAAATACGATCTCGGCATCGAGGGACGACTTCAAGGCATCGGCAAACGCGCGAACCTTCTGCGCCTGCGGGCCGTCGTTGCCGTCCATATTCAAGGGAAGGCCAACGACCAGTGCGGCCGCCTCGTATTCCGCCAGAAGCTCTTGAATTCGGCGCACATCTTCCGGCTGCCCTTTGCGTTGAATCGTGGTCACGGCCTGCGCCGTGATCCCCAGGGCGTCGCTGACCGCGACGCCAATTCGAACGTCCCCCACATCCAAACCTAAAATCCTTTTGCGCATTCTCCTCCCAGACCAAACGCCCAAGAAGCTCGAAGACCGCAGTATAGAAATGGCTCGTCCGGTGTGTCAATCAACAACTGGATTCTCGCTTCTTGAAAATCGAGCTTCCAACCAATTCTGGAACGGTTGCCTCT
>CAZIDA010000678.1:0-1758 GCA_964537865.1 uncultured Acidobacteriota bacterium | reverse complement strand
GGATTATTTCTTTACAACGCCGGCGTCGACGCCGATCTAACGCCCAAGCTGCGCGCGTCCTTCAATGTGAATTACCTTCGCTTCCAGCACGTCGAGCCGCTGGAAGAAGTGTTGTTTCAAACCGGCATTCGAAAAGATATCGGGTGGGATTACAGCCTGGGATTTACTTACCGGCCGCCGCTCACGGAGAACATGGTCTTGGTGTTTGGCGTCTCCGCGCTCCAGCCCGGCCAAGGCTTCAAGGATATCTACACCTCCAACTGCGCCGGTGAAGGCTGCGGCTTCGGCTCGAAGCTGCTCTATTCGGGATTCCTGGGCGTGAAGCTGACTTATTGAGATTATGATTTCAACAATCATTCATCGAACCGTTTTGAGAGTCGTCATATTCGCGGCGATTGCCGTCGGATTTCTTTTCATCGCCAGCCCCGATTTTCGCGCGGCGTTGGGAGTCGCGGCCAACTCGGCCGGGCGGGCTTTGTCAACGTCCGCACCATCCGCCGTCGCATCGGTCCATTCGAAACCCGACGACACTCCTCCAAAGAAAAAGACCGATTCAACTTCTGCCGGCCCCGATCCTTCTTCTCCCGATTTGATGCAACAGACGAAAGCGGAAGCCGACCGAAAGAGCGCGGGATGCATCTCCGCCGGTTGTCATGTGAACACCGAGCCGATGCACGATCCGGTTCGCATACCCATCAACTTGGGCTGCACCGATTGTCACGGCGGCGACGCCTCCACGACCGTGAAAGAGAAGGCGCACGTTCGTTCACGATACCCGGAGTTGTGGAAAGCGAACGGGACCGGCGATCCCATTCGTTCCTATGCCAAGGTGAACAAGGAATCGGCGGCCTACATTCGTTTTGTGAATCCCGGGGATTTGCGCGCGGCGGCGCAATCGTGCGGCAGTTCGACGTGCCACGCCAAAGAAGTTTTTGATGTGAAGAAATCGCTGATGACCACTGGCGCGATGCTTTACGAGGCGGCGCTTTACAACAACGGCGCCGATCCGCTCAAGGATGCGCATTACGGCGAAAGTTACAGCGAAGACGGAAAACCGCAGCGCGTTCAAACCGTGCCGCCTCCTTCGGCGGAAGAGACTCGATTGAAAGGAGTGCTTCCGTACCTCGATCCGTTGCCGCGGTGGGAGATCACTCAACCCGGAAACGTGCTGCGCGTGTTTGAGCGTGGCGGCGCCGCAAAGCCGAATATCGGAATACCCAATATCGATGAGGATCCCGGTCATCCGGATGTGAAATTGAGCACGCGAGGATTTGGAACGAATCTGCGCACCGATCCCGTCTTCCTGGGTTTGCAGAAGACGCGGCTCAACGACCCGCTGCTGTCGTTTTTCGGAACCAACGATCATCCCGGCGATTATCGATCCAGCGGCTGCACCGCGTGCCACGTCGTCTATGCCAACGATCGCGATCCGGTTCACTCCGGGCCTTACGCGCGCTATGGCAACATGGGCACGACGGTGAATCCCGATCCCACCATTCCGAAGAATCAGTCCGGCCATCCCATTCGTCATCGCTTGACCGTCTCGATTCCTTCCAGCCAGTGCATGGTGTGCCACGTTCACCCCGGTGAAAACATGTTGACCACCTATTACGGATTCACGTGGTGGGACAACGAAACCGACGGCGAGTTGATGTACCCGAAAGAGCAGCCCAAGCTTTCAGCGGATCAAATCGACGAGATCCAGCGATCCGATCCGGAAGGATCGGCGGTCCGCGGCTTGTGGGGGCAGAGTCCGGC
>CAZIDA010000677.1:0-1759 GCA_964537865.1 uncultured Acidobacteriota bacterium | reverse complement strand
GGATTGTATTTCGACGCCGCGGCCGCTTACGATTTTCTGACGCAAGAGAAGAAGATCCGTCCGCAGAATATCTTTTTTTACGGAGAATCGCTGGGAACGGCGGTGGCGATTGAACTGGCTTTGCAGCAGCCGCCTCGCGGACTGATTTTGGAATCGCCGTTGACTTCCTTTCGGGACATGGGAAAGACGCATTATCCGTTCATCCCCGGATTCGTCTACTGGTTTCTGAGTAATCGCTGGAATTCGTTGAACCGCATCCGAGAGATCCACGTTCCCGTTTTCATTCTTCACGGCGATCAAGACTCCGTGGTTCCGGTTGCAGAAGGACGGCAGCTTTACGCCGCGGCGAATCCTCCCAAGGAGTTTTTCGAAGTGAAAGGCGCCGACCATATGGATTGTTACTCCGTCGACGGGGCAAGGCTGCTGGACCGCCTGCGCGCATTCATGCAGCAGGCCTTGGCGCAACCCACCTCCTTGGAGCCGCGCCTCAACAACTCTGATGGAAAAACGACTCGCTTTCGGATATAGTGAACCGCTCGAATTTTAGACCCATGAGGAGCATTCAATGAGATTGAAAGCAATCGAAACGCGGTGGTGGCTGACTCTTTTGGCGGCCTTGCTCGTCGCCGCTTGCGCCATGAGCATCATGGCCCAAACCCCGAAGCCGGCGACGCAAACGCCCGCCAAGCAGCCCACCAGTCCGGCTCAGCCTGCGGCGCCCCCCACTCTGCAAAGCGCCACCCAGAGGAACGAACCTCCACTGTTTCCCAAGGACATGGTGATCATGAAGGTCGGCGATCATACCTATACAGTGGAAGACTTCAATCGCATCATGGAGGTTTTCAGTCCTCAGCAGCGCGCCTATTACAACGGTCCGGGACGGCGCAAGTTTGCCGACGACTTTTCGCAACTCCTGATCCTGTCTGACGAAGCGAAGCGGCAGAATCTCCAATCCGACCCGATCATCAAAGAGCGATTGGAGCTTATGACGGATCAATCGCTGGCGCAATCCTTGCTCAAGCGCATCGAAGACAACGTCAAAATCTCGGACGATGAAATTCAAAAATACTACAACGATCATCAAGCGCAATTCGAAACCATCAAGGCGAGCCACATCCTCATCCGTGTGAAGGGCAGCCCCGCGCCTTTGCCTCCCGGCAGGAAGGATTTGACCGACGTAGAAGCCAAAGCGAAAGCCGACGAGGTGTACAAGGAAGCGATTGCGCCCGGCGCCGATTTTGCCGCTCTCGCCAAGGCCGAGTCCTATGACACCGTAAGCGCGGCCAAAGGCGGCGAGTTGGGCGTCTTCCATCGCGGGCAGATGATTCCCGCTTTCGAGAACGCCGCCTTCTCGCTGAAAGCCGGTGAAATCAGCCAGCCGATCAAGACTCCGTTCGGCTATCACATCATCAAGGTGGAAGATCGGCAAACTCAGACTCTGGAAGAGGTGAAGAGTCAGATCGAAGACACCTTGCGCAAGGAAAAGACGCAGGCCGCCGTCGAAGCGTTGAAGAAGCCGGTGCAGATCGACTTAAACTCGCAATTCTTCCCTCCGCCCGCGCCACCGGCGGCCCCAGCGGCGGCTCCACCTACACCGCCGACACCGCCGGCGCCGGCAGAGAAAAAATAGGCTGTCCATGACATTTTCAAGAATTCTGGTCACGGGCATCTCCGGCGCCTCCACGAGCGAGTGCCTGCGCCGCGTCCAGGCCGAGCTTGGAAATGATCGTTTGGAAGTTCACAACGTCGGCCACGAGAT
>CAZIDA010000676.1:0-1763 GCA_964537865.1 uncultured Acidobacteriota bacterium | reverse complement strand
GTGTACACGTGACCTAGATGCGGCTTGGCATTGGCGTAGTAAATGGGCGTGGTCACATAAAACGTCTTGCTGGGATCGCTCATGATCTCCTTCAGGATTTCCGCGACAGAATTCCGGCGGCTTCCGCCAGCACTTCCTTCAACGGGACGGCCTGCTCTTCAGCAATCCGACGGCAATCTTCGTATTCCGGCATTCGATTCAAGATCGTCCCGTTGACTCGCGCCGTCTTGACTCTGACTTTTCCGAATCGCGTCTCCACAAAATCGACGGAGCGCTCGAGCAATCGACGTTGCGCCAGTTGAATGCGAAGGCCGATGGTGGTGGTCTCGGCGAAAAACAGCTTCACGAGATCGTCGGTCTTCCCCGGCTCGCAGATGACCGTGATGCATTGTCCTGGGCGATTCTTTTTCATCTGAACGGGTGTCACATAAACGTCCAGCGCGCCGGTAGCCGACGCTTTCTCCAAAAAGTATCCGTAGATTTGCGGATTCATGTCGTCGATATTCGCTTCAATCACGTTAACGAAACGAGAGTCGGACTCCGAGGAAATCTCCGCGGCGTCCGGCATCTCTCCAATGAACACGCGCAGGGCGTTCGGAAATTCCGGGAATGATCGAGTCCCAGCGCCATAGCCGACGGCCTCAATCTTAAATTGCGGCAAACGCGCGAACCGCGTCGCCATCGTGGAGAGAATCGCCGCGCCGGTGGGAGTCGTCAGTTCCACTTCCGGGCCGGCCGAAAAAACCGGAACTCCGTGGAGAAGCTCAGCGGTCGCCGGCGCCGGAACGGGCACTTTGCCGTGGCGACATTCGACGAACCCAGCGCCCAAATTCACCGGGGAAGCGATCACCTGATCAATCTTCAAGCGCCCGAAACAAATGGCGCTTCCTACAATGTCCACGATGGAATCGATGGCGCCGACCTCGTGAAACTCGACTTCCTCCACTGGAACGTTGTGAATCTTCGCCTCCGCCGCGCCCAATCGCCCAAAAATCTCAAGCGCCAAATCTTTCGTGCGCGCATCCAGCGCGGATCCTTCAATGAGCCGTCGAATTTCTCCAAGCGGGCGATGGGCATGATGTTCGCTCTTGGAATGTCGCTTCGACCGCTGCGAGCGTGCTTGCCTCAGCGATGACGGCGGAGTTACCTCCACATCAAACTTGGTCGCCGTAATCCCCGACCGCGCCACTTTGGAACATTGAAGTTTGTAGCCGGTCGAATTCAACTTGGAGAGTTCCGACTCGAGAAAATAGAAATCGACGCCGAGATCGAGCAACGCGCCGATCGTCATGTCGCCGCTGATTCCCGCAAAACAGTCGAAATAAGCGATTCTCATGGTCGGTATTCCAACTTTTCGAGGAGACGCTTCGTTCCGTCTTCGCGCCGTCGGTGCCGGCTGCCTTTAGCTTTTCACTCCGCCCTCTGACAGCGGCCACGCAGCCATTCTAAAATTCGCAATCATAGAAGGTCTATCTATCAATGTCAATTGCGCCTGACCGATCAAACTGCGGATTAGTCGTGACTCGTTCGTGGTTCGAGCGCACGCATTTCGCCGGAAAAGACGTAGACACCCGCTTGCGAGCCGCGGGCCGGCGCTTACGTTCGGCTTGGCGGGAGGCTTGTGTCATTTTTGAAATTGAACAACACCAAGGATCGTTGGCCGTTGAATCATTTGTCGGCTCTGCCGTTTGCGTCATTTGTGAAGCATCGCACAACGATAGAATTCTCTTGACAGGCAAGGTTGCCTGTGCCAGGGTGGCTTC
>CAZIDA010000675.1:0-1771 GCA_964537865.1 uncultured Acidobacteriota bacterium | reverse complement strand
GTGAATCCGGCGGACGCGCCCATCCTGTTGCTGGGATTTTCTTCCGACAACATTTCGCGCGGGGACGTTTACGACGCCGCCGATTCCATCGTGGCCCAAAAGCTGTCGCAGGTGGAAGGCGTGGGGCAGGTGTTCACGTGGGGAAGCGCCCGTCCGGCGGTGCGCGTGGAAGTCGACCCCAACCAACTCAATGCTTACGGCATCAGCCTGGAGCAAGTCCGGACCGTGCTGGCCACCGCCAATGCTAATCGCCCCAAGGGAGAGGTGGCCGATCCGAACCATGCCTGGCAGATCAACACGACGGATCAACTTTTCAAAGCGAGTGAGTATGGCCCGCTCCTCGTCGCTTGGCGGAACGGCGCGGCGGTGCGCCTCGATCAAGTGGCTCGCGTCACCGACTCCGTGGAAAACACCCGCAACGCCGGTGTCACCAATGGACGGCCCGGCGTGGTGATGCCGATTTTTCGGCAGCCCGGCGCCAACATGATCGACACGGTGGATCGAATCTATGCCTTGCTGCCGGTCTTGCGGCATTCCATCTCGCCCTCCATCCACCTCGGCGTGATCTTGGATCGTACTACGACCATTCGCGCCTCCATCCACGACATCGAAATCGCGCTGGTCATTTCCATTTTCCTGGTCGTGCTCGTCGTTTTCGCATTCCTGCGCAACGCCTGGGCCACGGCCATTCCCAGCGTGGCGGTGCCGCTCTCGTTGGTGGGAACGTTCGGCATCATGTATCTGGTGGGATACAGTTTGGACAACCTGTCGCTGATGGCCTTGACCATCTCAACGGGGTTTGTGGTGGATGACGCCATTGTGGTCATTGAAAACATTGCCCGGCATTTGGAGGCGGGGATGCGCCCCATGCTCGCGGCGCTCCAAGGCGCGCGCGAAATCGGCTTCACCGTCCTCTCCATGAGCACCTCGCTGATCGCGGTCTTCATTCCCATTCTCCTGATGGGAGGAATCGTGGGGCGGCTGTTCCGCGAGTTCGCCGTTGTCTTGAGCTCCGCCATCGCCGTTTCCCTGCTGGTCTCGTTGACCACCACGCCCATGTTGTGCGCGCGCTTCCTTCGGCATGAGACCGGACGACACGGGAGGATTTACCGCGCCGCCGAGAAAGCTTTCAACGCGCTTTACGACCTGTATCACGTGGGGTTGCGTTGGGTGCTGCGCAATCAGGCGGCGGTGCTGGGGCTGACGCTCTTGACCTTTTGCGTCAGCATCTACCTCTTCATCATCGTTCCCAAGGGATTCTTTCCGCAGCAGGACACGGGGCGGCTCACCGGAAACATTGTAGCGGATCAAGATATTTCTTTCGCCGCCATGCGCGACAAGATGATGGCGTTTGCCAAAATCGTTCAGAAAGATCCGGCTGTCGACACGGTCACGGCGTCCACGAGCGGCGGCAACTCGGCGCACATGTTCGTCCAACTCAAATCCATCGGAGAGCGCAAGCTCAGCGCCGATCAAGTGATTGGTCGTCTTCGCCGGGAACTCTCTCACATTCCGGGCGCCACGCTGTATCTGCAATCGGTGCAGGACGTCAACGTGGGCGGACGCGGCGGCAACTCTCAGTTCCAATACACCCTGCAAGCCGACAACATCAAGGATTTGGATCATTGGGCGCCGATCATGCTGCAGCACCTGAAGAAAATTCCGGAATTGCGCGACGTCAACAGCGACTCCCAAAACCACGGACTGCAAAGCCAACTCGTGGTCGATCGCGATACGGCGTCGCGGCTTGGCGTTTCCATGAACGCCATCG
>CAZIDA010000674.1:0-1771 GCA_964537865.1 uncultured Acidobacteriota bacterium | reverse complement strand
CATCTTCGTATTCGCGGCCTTATGGCCATCCCGCCATTCCGTGAAGAGGCGGAAGAATCCCGTTCCGACTTTCGGGCGCTGCGGGAGTTGGCCGGCAAGATTCAAGAGGCTCGCATACCGAATGTTTCGATGCGTGAGCTTTCGATGGGCATGAGCCACGATTTTGAAGTGGCCATCGAAGAAGGCGCGACGATGATCCGCGTGGGAACAGCCATCTTTGGGAAAAGAGAGAAGCCCACTCTGACGCAGTGATGAAAGAGCATGAATAATCTTCGAGTCGAGCCTCGTGAAGGGGGATGCGTGTTTTGCATTCAAGTCGTTCCGCGCGCCGGAAGAAGCGGAATCACCGGCGTCTCGGAAGACTTTGTTCGAGTCAAGATCGCGGCCCCTCCGGTGGACGGCGCTGCAAACGAAGCCTGCGTTGAATTTTTTGCGCGACTGTTCAAAATTCCAAAGTCCAGTGTCAGCATCTTGTCCGGAGAGCATCACAAGCGAAAGACAATTTTTTTGAGGGGCGTGGCGACCCAGCACGCGATGGCGCTGCTCGGCGCAGGCCCTATCAGTTCATCCCATCAGTGATCGAGAGTGTTTGAGCCAGGATGCCGCCTGGGCTTCAAGTTGGAATCCACGTTCTCAAGTCCATTGAGGAAGATGAATCGAGTGACAGATGGTAAGCATCCAGGGCCATGAAGATGTTTCGCCTCCCGGGATGGCCGTTCACCGCAAAGGCGCAAAGACGCGAAGGCCGCGCAGGGAGCCCTCGGCCATTTTCAGCGCAGTCCCTCATGCGGCGGGATCACATCCCATGGGATGAAAACCACCAGGTCGCTCCAATGCAGGCCCGTCGGGCCGGTATATTTGTAGCCCCGTCCGCCGCTCTCCGCCTGCGGCAGACAGGCGGAGAGCAAGGGCGGGGTATCAAGACGGATAAGATCGTTAAGCCCGCCTTGGCGGGCGACAGAAGCTTATTTTCGGGGCAGCCCCGCCTAGGCGGGTGTTTGCCCCACGAGTTTCCCATCAATCCTTCGTAGTAAAACCGACGCAACGGCCATGAAGTCAAAGATTCTTGATCTCATCCGTCGAAAAGGCATCCGGGAACTGTTGCGCGAGAACTATCTACTCGCTCCGCTGCTGGTGCTTTTCGTGATCTCGTCGTTTGGCGTCTACAGCCGACCCACGCACTTTTCTCTTCTCAGGATTTTGGGCGTGGTCGCTATTGCCGTTTATTTTGTCGCTGCCTTTTATCGATATGTGCTTCATCGAGGCGGCGATTTTCAATATGTGGAAGTCATCGGCGCGCTCATCCTCTCCATCAATTTCCTCGTTCAATTGACCGGTGGGGTGCACTCGTTTTGGTTCAGCCTTTACATGTTGCTGATGATTGCCGTGGGGATCAATTACTCGCTTCGAATCTCACTTCTCACGGTGATGCGCATCGGGCTGCTCGAAGGCTTCAACGCCTTGGCCACGGCGATCAGAACGGATCAGCGATTCGAAACGGAACGCTTTTTGCTTTGGTTGTTGATGTTGGTTTTGGTGGCCATCGTGGGGGAAGCCTCGATGGCTTATCTCAAACATCGATTGGCGTCTGCCGAGAAAGAAATTGAGGCCGCCGCGTTCGAGGAAGAAGAAGAAGCCAAGGAGCGGCGCAAGTTTCTTCCCCTTTTCGCAAGAACCATGGCTTCTGCCGAGAAAGAGTTGCGGCTCGCTCATGAAGGCGATCACGGACATTCTTCCGGTTTTGAAAGGTCTTTCCTGGACTACCTCTCGA
>CAZIDA010000673.1:0-1797 GCA_964537865.1 uncultured Acidobacteriota bacterium | reverse complement strand
GCGACCTCCCCGTTGAGCTGCAAGACGAAATTATCGCCCGGACGGAGCACGAGGGATTCTGACTCGGAATCTTCGCCACATCGGCGCTGAACATGTTGCTGAAAACCTCTTCTCAGATTCGTAGCCGAACGTGCCGCTGGCTGCGAGCACCGGATTTTGAAAAACCACGCCGACAATCGTAACGCTCATGTCCGCCATGCGCGGCATCTTAGCAAATTCGAGGAAGCGTGCAAAGCAGGCGGTGAGATCGGAAGATGAACGTAAATCAGCGATCGCTTTGGCGCGTGTCCCAGCAGTCCCTGCTTGCCTCCAGGTTCCTCCACGCTTATACTTTTCGTTGGGAGGTAAACCGCACAGCGGATTCCTCTCCATCGAAATAATACGCAGGCCAACCAAAACCTCTGCACAAATTTTCCCGATCCTCGATTTGGGTGCAGTTTCCACGTCGGGTTCCTGAACCGAAGACTCTCATACAGGAGTGAATGCGGATTGGTAGCGCCGCCGAGTCCGGCTGGAAAGAACGATGGCATCAATGCGAACCCCGCGGTCAAAAGACGGCAGGGTCCGAGGAGGGCACTATGATGAGCCGAATGATTCTCAACGTCGGGAAGGTTGTTGCCGTTCTCATTTTTTCCACAGGGATGACGTTTGGTCAATTCTGGTGCGATTTCAGCAATGAGTTTGTCTATGTATTTCCGCAAGTTCCAGTCGGGGGTTCTTACACGTTCTCCATCGCGGCCCATAATCTGACAGCTCAAAACACCTGCGTCAAAATCACCTGGTATGACTCCAATGGACAACGTTACGGCGCGAATTATTGGCCCGCTCCCTTTACCAGTACAATGTTTACCGGTGCAATAGAACACTGGGCCAATCTGACGCCGTGGATGGGCGAACAATTTACTATCGGCTTGGACCAGCAGGCGGTTCAGAACGGATGGGCCAAGGTGGAGGTGATGAGGACGCTAGCGGGCCAACCGAGCTCTTCCATCTATGGGACATTCAAATACAGAATCAATGGAGTGGTTGTTGGCCAGGCCAGCGTCCTGCCCGTGGCGCCCACGACCTCGGGATTTTCGCTTTGGGTAAAACATATTACATCGGCGAACTTGGATCAGTCCGAAACAGGAATTGCTATGGTTAACTACTCGAATAATTTCGCCTCTGTGACGTTAACCCTGAGAGACCCTACCGGGGGGACCATCTTGGAAACCGCCACGATAACGCTTTCGGGGTGGGCCCAACGGGCAGCGTTCCTGTCAGACCTTTTTTCAAGCCTCGGGAGCGATGGGCTGGCAACGTTGGATATCACTTCCAGTGCTCCAATCGCAGTGGTTGGATTAGAAACGACGGGGTGGGGAGCAACGTTCAATTTCAGTTCCATGTCAGCGGGGCCGGGTCGGCCTGTTAGTTAGTGCACCGGCAGATGAAATTGCGGGTAAGTGCGCAGGCGCCGGAAACTATGGCGAAGGTTTCAGAAACCTTAATCGAAAGGCAACAAGAACAAAGTCAGGTCTTTCAATTTTCATTTGATTTATGATCGCATGCGTGGCTGGAATTGATTTTAATTGCATTGCATTTTTCCCCTCCAGGGACTGGGTTTTCCTCCTGGAGGTTCCATGACCCCGCGCTTACGAATTGTGGGAAAAGGGCATAGCGCCAATTCCTCGTGTGCCCATTCGCCGGTTTCGAAGAGGACTGGAGCGCGATTTGATCGTCCGCGTCACCGGCTACAGCGATTGCTTCTGCGACCTCCCCGTTGAGCTGCAAGACGAAATTATCGCCCGGACGGAGCAC
>CAZIDA010000672.1:0-1798 GCA_964537865.1 uncultured Acidobacteriota bacterium | reverse complement strand
CTGGTGGAGTGGGGCAAACCGGGCTGCATTGGGCCGCAGCACAATTTCCTTTCGCGCAAATTGAATCCGAAAGCGGCAGAAGAATATCACAAGGCACGGCGCAAGCCAACGGAAGGAATGGGGCTGTCGCAGCAAAGTGAAAAGATCCTATTGCAGCAAAGTAAGAAGTTCCTGTTGGAAACCGGCAAACTGTCGGGATGAAAAGACAACAGGAGCTGTGGATGAGCGCAAGGGATCGGGATCGGTTGAAGGTGTTGCACGAAGCAGAAAAGGGACACCTGACGCAGAAGCAGGCGGGGGTGCAGTTGAAGGTGAGCGAGCGCTGGGTGCGGGAGCTGGTGGCGCGGCTGAGAAAGGAGGGTGATGGCGGGATTCTGCACCGGCTGCGCGGGCGGGCATCGAAGCGGAAGCTGGACGCGGCGGTGCGGGCCAAAGTGGTGCGGCTGGTGAAGCGGGAGTATGCCGACTTTGGGCCGACGCTGGCGGCCGAGTATCTGGGGGAGAAGCACGGGGTGGTGGTGAGCAAAGAGAGCGTACGGCAAATCCTGATGGAGGCGGGAGTGTGGAAGCGCAAGCGGCGGCGGGTGGAAGAGGTGCACGTGTGGCGGGCGCGCCGGCCCTGTTGCGGCGAGATGGTGCAGTGGGACTCGTCGGAGCACGACTGGCTGGAGGGGCGAGGGCCGAAGCTCTCTCTGCTGGCGATGCTCGACGACGCGACCAGCCGCGCCCGGGCGCGCTTTGCCGAGCACGACACCACGGAAGAGAACCTTCGCTTGCTGGAGAGTTATCTGAAGCGGTGGGGGCGGCCGGGAGAATTCTACACCGACAAGGACAGTATGTTTAGGGTGAACCGTCCGGTGCGAGAGGCCGACGACGAGGCTTGGCCAGAGGCTTGGACGCAGATCGGGCGGGCGCTGAAGGAGTTGGGGGTCGGATGGATTGCGGCTCACTCGCCGCAGGCGAAGGGGCGCATCGAGCGCTTCTTCGGCACGGCCCAGGACCGGCTGGTGAAGGGTCTGCGCAAGGCGGGCGTGCAGACCCTGAAAGAAGCCAACGCTTATTTGGAGCAGGAGTACTTGCCGATGTGGAATCGTCGCTTCACGGTGGAAGCGGAGAATGCCACCGACGCGCATCGAGCGCTGCGGGCGGAGCACGACCTGGCGGCGATCTTGAGCCACGTCGAGGAGCGCGTGGTGGCCAACGATTACACGATTCGGTACAACACCCGGATCTACCAGATCGCTCGGGCGGATATCCGTCCGGGGTTACGAGGCGCGACGGTGCGGGTGGAGGAGCGGCGAGACCAGGCGGTGTGGGTGCGCTTCCGGGATCGCTACCTGGAGGTGAGCCGGTGTGAGCCGGTTCCCCAACGGACCAGGTCCGCCTCGGCCCGCTCGATCTCGGCGCCTCGGCGGGGAACACCGGGCAGCCCTTGGATGAAAGACTTCCATCTGGGTCAGAGTCCCCCGCTATGGAAAATCATGAGGCAGGAACAGGGAGTGGGAAAAGCAGGAGGAAGCGCCCCGTGAGGCGCGCCGTGGGCGCTAACCTCAGTCGCCCTACGGGCTCCTTCGGTTAGCGCCCACAGGAACTACTTACTTTGCTAAGAACAGGAACTTCTTACTTTGCCTTGACATCCTGCAGATGTCCTTATGTCCTTAAGGCGGGGCAGCCGTTTTTTCCCTGCGCGGCCTTTTCCAGCCGAATACAGCCTCCTGACCCCTCGTCAGACTTTCTCCCGCCACAACAAAAGCTCTTGCCCGCCTGGGAAGTGCGCAGTAGCATGCGGGTATTGAAC
>CAZIDA010000671.1:0-1808 GCA_964537865.1 uncultured Acidobacteriota bacterium | reverse complement strand
CTATCGCCCTATCGGGCTGGCATCATCCCAACCCTGAAATATTTTCATCCCCTTGGGTGGTCGCCGCGGCGGGCCGGGGGCTCCTGGCTGCCGTGCCAGAGGGCCCGCGAAGGATACCATTTTCATGCCCTTGAGTCCGCCGATCCACCGGCGCATAAGCGACTGCGGTGAATGACCATCCCGGCAAGCGAAACATTTTCATCGCCTCGGTTGCGCCGACTGCTCAATCACTTCTTATCCTTGGAATCGATTTGAATTTCCAGTTTGTCTCCGCGCTTCTGAATTTCGGCCGCGCGCGCGTCCAGATCGGGTTCGTTGACGCGGTATCCGGTGTATCGCAGATCGGTGGTGGTGGGACCGAATAAGAACACTTGCGCAACGGAATGATCTCGCGCCGGCAACCAGAACGCCCCCACCTTTTCATATTCGTGCGTGAAATCGACGCGTCGTATCCAGAAGGAAGGATTCTTCGCCGTATGTCCTTCAATGCGCGTGACCGCGAAGTCTTCGGCCTCGACCCACAGCTTGCCGTCGAACAGGTAAATGTCTTTCCGTTTCGGCTTGGCGCGAAGCACGTATTGCGGCCGCCCGTTCACCACTTCCTCGCCCAGCCATTCGAACTCGTAATTTTCTGTGGTGATGGCGCTCCGCGGTTTCAGCTCCGGCTTGGCGTTGTCGATCTCGGCTTTCATGATGCGATTGATGACACCCTTACAAATGAAACCCGTGCCCGAGGAGGAATGGATGTCGAAGACTTTTTGATGGGGGGCCACGTAAATCATGGTGGCGTGGACCGTGCCCTGTTTGTGGAAGCGCGGGTTTTCGACCTTGTACTCGCGCTCCACCGCGTAGTTGTGCAACATCGCTTCTCGCTCGCGATTGCGCTCTTCCATCCGCGCCACCACCGTTTTCACGTCCATCGAGGGAGCGTCCGTTGAAAATCCCACGGCCGTTCCGCACACCCCGGTGAGTGTCGCAAGGCCGACGAGAAAGAGCCGCCGGCGCAGAGGATTTCGATCCTTGAATCGGGTTTCGCTCATTCCCTCTCCTCAAGTGGAAAAATATTAAGCGATCACCGGGGACTTGTCACCAGAAACGCACAACCTTTCCCGGTGAAAAAATTCTAACCCTCGCGGTCCGGAGAATTTTCCCGGATTTCGGCAGACTGCGTTTCATCGCCGCCGGCGTCAAGCGCGCCTTTCCTCGGCTTAGTGCGAATTCATACAGTCAATCTCCCCGGATTTTGCGATAATGCTCGCTTATTCAAAGACCATGCGGCAGGGGGTTGAGACCCCGTTCGCTTTCGACGGAAAATTCGACAGAGGATTTTTGATTCAAACCCACAAAGGAGATGAAACATGAAAAGAGGAATTCAAGCTTTGCTTATCTTGGCGGGCAGCTTGGTGTTTTCGCTGACGCTGATGGCGAAAGTCGCCACGTTCACCGGAAACATCAGCGACAGCATGTGCAATCTGCACCACATGATGACGAATGTGAGCGCTAAGGACTGCACCGAGTCCTGCGTGAAACAGGGGGCCAAATACGTCCTGGCCGACGAGACTCACAAGAAGGTTTACCAACTGGACAATCAAACCCTACCCGCAAAATTCCCCGGGGCCAACGTGGTGGTGAAGGGCGAGATCGAAAAGGACGGAAGCACCATCCACGTCATCTCGATCACCGCGGCCAAGAAGTAAGCGTTGCGTCGTGACGGCGCTGTCTGGAGCTCCACGCTTTGGTAACCGCGGCGAGCTCTTTGGTTGATCGTGGGCCTCTGCCTGGAATCAAGAAAGAGCCCACGATCCCCC
>CAZIDA010000670.1:0-1813 GCA_964537865.1 uncultured Acidobacteriota bacterium | reverse complement strand
GGTACTGAAGGCAGCGTCATAGTCTAACAAGTTGCTGAAAACCCGGCCTGAATGAGATGGAAGGGCCCGATTTTAACCGGGCCGCTGAAGCGGCCCTCACAAAACAAATAGATCATTGTTTGGGCCTTGTTTTGGTCGGACTAAAGTCCGGCCCTTCCTCACTCTCAAACCCGGTTTTCAGCAACCTCCTAAATCGTTCTCTTGATTTTTCGCGTTTCGCGATCCATCTACTTCTGAACCATCATCACCCGCGACGGGTTGAGTCCCGGCAATCCTGATCAATGGCCTTTCAAGCAAGAACGGTCGCAGACAAGAGTGTCTGCGCCCCGCATTTCATCTATTTCTGCACCATCATGACGCGCGGCGGATTGAGCAGCTTGGACACGCTCGCGTCCATCTTCCGCAAGAAAAACTGCGGATAGACTCCCATCCACACCGCCAAGATGATCATCGGAACCAGCACCCACTTTTCGCGCAGCGACAAATCCGGGAGTGTCTTATTCACGTCGTGCTTCACATCGCCGAGCATCACCCGCTGATACATCCACAGCATGTAGACGGCGCTGAGGATGACGCCCGTGGCCGCGAGCGTGCAAAAGAGTTTCGCCTTGGCGACGGACGCTCCAAACGTTCCCACCAAAATCAGAAACTCGCCGACGAATCCGTTGAGCAGCGGCAAGCCGATCGACGACAGCGTGATGATCATGAAGCATGTGGCCAGCACCGGCATGGGCGTGGCCAGCCCGCCGAACTCGGTGATCTCGCGCGTGTGGCGGCGCTCGTAAATCATTCCCACGATCAAGAACAAGGCGCCCGTGGAAATGCCGTGATTCAGCATTTGATACACGGCGCCTTCCACCGCTTGCGTGTTGACCATGAAAATGCCCAGCACCACGAATCCCAAATGGCTCACCGACGAATACGCCACCAGTCGTTTCAAATCGGGCTGCACCATGGCCACCAACGAGCCGTAAATAATCCCGATCACCGCGAGCGTGACGATGAACGGCGTGAACTTTTGCGTCGCTTCCGGGAACAACTGCACGTTGAACCGCAGCAGCCCGTACGTTCCCATCTTCAGCAGAACTCCGGCCAGCAGGACGGAGCCCGCGGTGGGCGCTTCCGTGTGCGCGTCCGGCAACCAGGTGTGCAGCGGAAAGATCGGAACCTTGATGGCGAAGGAAACGAAGAACGCCAGGAAGAGCCACGCTTGCAGATGCGGCGGAATGATCAATCGCCCGTTGACGATGTTGCCGAGGATGGTCGGAAAATCAAATGTCGCGACGCCAGTGGCGTGGGCGTTCATGAAATAGAGCGAGATGATGGCGACCAACATCAGCGCCGAGCCGACCGCCGTGTAAATGATGAACTTGACGGCGGCGTAGATGCGTCGCCCGTGTCCCCAAATGCCGATCAGGAAGTACATCGGCACCAACATGACTTCCCAGAAGACGTAGAACAGGAAGAAGTCGAGCGCTTGGAAGACGCCGATCATGCCGGCTTCGAGCAGCAGAATGAAGATAAAGAATTCCTTGACGCGCTTGTCGATTCCCTTCCACGACGCCAGCACCGAGATCACCGTCAGAAACGTCGCCAGCACCACCAGCCACAGGCTGATGCCGTCGATGCCGAGGTGATAGCTCATGCCGAAAGCCGGAATCCAGGAATGATTTTCCTCGAACTGAAATCCCGGCTCGCCGTGCGCGAAATGAAAGACGAGATGCAGCGACTCGACGAACGTCAGCGCGGCGATGATTATCGCCGTCCGGCGGATGACTTCAGGCTTCTCCTTGTCGAGGAACGCGAGAATCAC
>CAZIDA010000669.1:0-1815 GCA_964537865.1 uncultured Acidobacteriota bacterium | reverse complement strand
TCCCCGGGGCAATCCGGGATGCTCCAAAGAGCAGAGCATCCCGGCTACCAGAGCAAGGCGGTTGTCCGAATGCTCGGTAGCCGGGATACGCGTTGTTTGCGTATCCCGGACCGAGAGGCCCGAAATGAATCTGATGTCGCGGATCTCCGGAACAACTCCGGGATGCTCCGAAGAGCGCAGCATCCCGGCTACCAAAACATCGACGGTCACCTAATTACTGACCGGGATCGTCGAGGTTGTATTTTTTTAGCTTGTCGCGGAGGGTGGACAGGTTCATTCCCAGGGAGCGGGCGGCCTGCGTCTTGTTGCCGTCCGACTGTTTGAGCGCTTCCTGGAGCAGATTGCTTTCCAGACAGGCCACCACTTGATCGAACGACATGCCATCGTTCACGAGGCACTGCTGGCAGCTCTTGATCAGGAGTTGCATGGCGTCGTGGTCGCGCAGCTCCGTGGGCAAATCCTCTTCTTGAATCACATCCTTCGCAAACAGCGCCAGGCGTTGGACGACGTTCCGCAACTCCCGGACGTTTCCCGGCCAAGGATAGTTGACCAGCAAACGTTGGGCGGATTCGCCCACCGAAAGTTGTTTGTCAGGCGCGAAGCGGTCGAGGAAATGTTCAACGCGGAGAGGGATGTCGTCACGGCGATCGCGAAGCGGCGGAATGATGATCGGCACGACGTTGATGCGATAGTAAAGATCGGCGCGAAAGATGCCGCGTTGAACCAACTCTTTGAGCTCCACCTTGGTCGCCGTGATCAATCGAATATCGATGGGAATGGGCGCGGCGCCGCCGACGCGAAGCACTTCGTGCGATTCAAGCACGCGCAAAAGTTTGGACTGAAGCGGGAAGGGGAAGTCGTCGATGTCGTCGAGAAAGACGCTGCCGCCGTCAGAAAGCTCGAACAACCCCTTCTTCTCCGCCATGGCGCTGGTGAAGGCGCCCCGCTCGTGGCCGAAGAGTTCGCTTTCGAGCAGTTCGTGAGGGAGCGCCGCCAGTCCTACTTTGACGAGCGGATGATCGCCGCGATGGCTGGTGCGGTGAATATATTCCGCGAACAGTTCTTTCCCTACGCCGGTTTCGCCAATCAACAGAACGGAGCTGTCGGAGGCAGCGATGGTGTCGACGCGCGACAGGACGGAGCGCATCGTTTCATTTTGCGTGATTAATGAAAGTGAGTACAGCATGGGCTTGCGGGCAACGCAAGGATTCACTGGCCGCAGAAGGCTGCACTATACCGAATTCGAAATCGGCAAGTCAAATTGAAGTTGTCAAATTGAACTCGAGGAAAATGTTCACACCTCACACGATCGCCTCAAGCAACCGGAGACGCAGCGCTCCCGGGCGCTTCGGAAAATCAATGGGGACTGTACGGTCGAGGCTCCCGGCCGGCTATTTCACTCGCGATGTCGTCAGCCGTTCGGTAAACGGCCGCAATCACTTGGCTTGAAATGGGAGATTCAAGACCGAAATCGTTCCCTTCAATCGCATAAACAATCAATCGAGGTGGAAGCGCTCCCAATGCCCGAGCCAAAGCGATGGCCTCGACGACGCCGAACAAATGGCCACTGGTTGAGGAAAACGTTTGGGGAAGGGAAGCTGCATTGGCGTCGAAGCGATATACCTCTCCGCTGGAAGCGCCGGTGTGCGTGGCGTCGACGACGAAGACCGATGGAGCAGATTTCATTTGCTCCACCAATTCAGCGGCGTTCCCGGTGGATTCTACGATGCGTGCGCCGGGCAGGTCTTGGCGCTGCAGCTCGCGCGCCACGAACAGGCCGGCGGCGTCATCCCCCCGGAATTCGTTTCCGACACC
>CAZIDA010000668.1:0-1830 GCA_964537865.1 uncultured Acidobacteriota bacterium | reverse complement strand
GGGACACCTTCAATAGCCCAGGGTTGTCCGCCGGCTCTTTGGCGGACTACCCTGGGTTGGCGAGATCCAATGAGGACGAACCCTGAAAGGGTTCCCTAGTGCGGCTCGATTTTCGGCGCGGTCCCATATGCGGTTCGTCGCAGTCAATGGCGTGAAAACATTCCAGACTTCCCATAATGCGAGCCTGGTAGGGCGTAAATCATTAAACGCGCGCGTGAGCGTGGGGAACCGAATGGGACGGAAAGGTAAACCCGCCTGGGCGGACGACAGACAGTTCAGCTAGGGTAACACGCCCCTGAGTCGGAGAACTGCCGCAAGTGCGAATTCGTTGCAGTCGTCGCGATAACTCCGAGAAGGTAACGGTCAACGAAATCGGTTTTCGGGCCAGTGACAAAAAGTTTCGGATCATCACCCCATGAAAAAACAATCCGACCCTCTCCTCCCCGGTTTGAAATTAGGGCACTACACGGATACGCGAGCGCGCACGGGCTGCACGGTCATCTTGTGCGAGCAAGGCGCCGCGGCGGGCGTTGACGTTCGCGGCTCGGCTTCCGGAACGCGCGAGATCGCATCCTGCGAGCCTGGGCATCTCGTCGAAAGAATTCATGCCGTCTGCCTTGCCGGAGGAAGCGCCTTTGGCTTGGCGGCCGCCGACGGCGTCATGGAGTATCTCGAACACCGCGGCGTGGGCTTCGACGTCGGAGTGACGCGTATTCCCATCGTGGCCTCCGCCATCCTTTTCGACTTGGGAGTCGGAAATCCGTGGATTCGACCGGATCGCCAATCCGGATACAGCGCCGCGGCATCCGCCCGCGGCGATCGCGTGGAGCAAGGGCGCGTTGGCGCGGGCGCCGGCGCTACCGTGGGGAAATTGCTCGGCGTCGAATGTTCTTCGCCAGGCGGATTCGGTTTTAGTTCCCTCAAAATTGCGGGCAGCGCTGAAACAACTCGATCGCGCACAGGGCGGGGAAAGAAACATCCCGGTCTCGCCCAAATAACCGTGCAGGCGTTCGCGGTGGTGAACGCGTTCGGCGATGTGTTTCATCCTCAAAAAAGAAAAATCCTGGCGGGCGCAAGGCGCTCGCCCACGTCGCGAGTCTTTGTCGATACCTATACTCAAATGAAACGCGGCATTGTGCGAACTGAATTTCGATCGAAGGCGGCGATGAGCGGTCGCAAAGAACCGCGAGCGCTCCTTCGAGTGAAGGAATCGGCGCGCGAAGCATTTCACATGATGGAGGAACAAGCCTCTCCCGCCGTCCGAAAAATGTTCCGAGGAAAAGGCGCGGATACTGCCTCCAAGTATAACCTTCAGAACACGACCTTGGTGGTCGTCGCCACCGACGCTGCGTTCAACAAAATTCAAACGCAGAAAATCGCGCAGATGGCGCAGAACGGCATTGCGCGGGCGATTCGTCCGGCGCACACGCTCTTCGACGGAGATACCGTCTTTGCGCTTTCGGTTCCCGACGAGCGACATCCGCTCCGCGCCGACGTGAGCGTGGTGGGCGAAGTGGCC
This sequence comes from uncultured Acidobacteriota bacterium, assembly GCA_964537865.1. Classification (GTDB taxonomy): domain Bacteria; phylum Acidobacteriota; class Terriglobia; order JAIQFV01; family JAIQFV01; genus CAZIDA01. The sequence continues at coordinate 311 of CAZIDA010000668.1, read as the reverse complement.
GCCGAAGCCGTCTCGAAAGCCATCGTCGCCGCCGTGCAGGGACGCTGACGAGCTCTCTCATCCGCGGCGGTCTGATCAAACAAAACAGAATGGCTGTCGTTTTGATCGAATGAAACGGTCGGCGCTCTGATCAAACACAGCCAAATGACCGGCGCCTTGATCGGACAAAACTGCACGCGTTCTGATCAAACACGGTGGCGTTATCGGCGCTTTGATCAAACAGACCGAGGCTGCCAACGGTCGAATGAACCGAGCCGCCGCGGGTCCCTGAAAGGGACACCTTGAATAGCCCAGGGTTGTCCGCCAGCTCT
>CAZIDA010000667.1:0-1845 GCA_964537865.1 uncultured Acidobacteriota bacterium | reverse complement strand
AACAGGGGTTTTCACACAGACTCTGAAAGGGACACCTTCAATAGCCCAGGGTTGCGCGCTTTGCAACCCTGGGTTTAGGATCGGGTCTGAATACGAACCCTGAAAGGGTTCCCCAAATCGATGTATTTTCGGGGCAGTTGTCACAGGCTGGAAGCCTGTGTCACCCTGTTTTCGGCGCAGACAAGAGTGTCTGCGCCACGGCAAGTCACGCCATGGTTTTTTTGAATCGCTTGGAGGCGAGCCACAGCGTGAACAGGCCCATGATCGCCAGGGCCAACATCTGCGGCCACAAAATCCTCACACCGATTCCCTTCAAAAACAATCCTCGCAGGATGACCAGAAAATATCGCAACGGATTAAAGAAGGTCATCCACTGAATCACCGTCGGCATGTTGGCGATGGGAAACATGAATCCGGAGAGCAGCACCGCCGGCTGGAAGAAGAGAAACGTGGTCAGCATGGCCTGCTGTTGCGTTTCGCTGATGGTGGAAATCAGCAACCCGATTCCCAGCGCCGTCAGCAAGTAGAGCGAGGTTGCAAAGAACAGGAGCCACAGACTGCCTTGAATCGGCGCCTTGAACCAAAACAGACCGATGGCCGTGATGATGAGGACATCGAAAAACGCGATGGCCGCAAACGGCAGCGTCTTGCCGAGAATGAATTCGCCCGGCGTTATCGGCGTCACCATGATTTGCTCCATCGTGCCGATCTCTTTTTCCCGGACCACCGCCATGCTCGTCAGCAGCAGCGTGATGAGCATGACCATCAGGGAGATGACGCCGGGCACGTAGAAATTCCGGCTCTCCAAATTCTCGTTGAACCACGCGCGGCTTTCGAGATTCACTTGTGGAAGCTCCGCAGGCCGGCCCCGCGCCCGCCGCATTTCGGAGACGAGCACTTGTTGCGAAAACCGGTCGGCGATTTTGACGCCGTAGTTCAGCACGATGCCGGCGGTGTTGGAATCGGAGCCGTCTACGATCATTTGGAACGGCGCCGAGCGCCCGCCCCGTAAGTCGTCTTCGAAGCCGCGATTGACGCGAAGGATGGTGTTGACTTTGCCTTCGTCCATCAACCGCTCGGCGCGCGCGGAAGTTCCGACGCGCTCCACGACGTCGAAATATCCCGATCCGATAAACCGCGCCATCAACTCGCGGCTGGCCACGGAATTGTCGAGATCGTAGATTGCGGTCGGAACATGATTTACATCGGTGGTGACGGCGTAGCCGAAGACCATCACCTGGATGATGGGAACGATGAAGATGATGCGCTTCATCTTCGGGTCGCGGAGCACCTGAATGAATTCCTTGATGAGCATCTGCCGCACGCGCTCGAACATGATCACTCCAACCGTTTCTTGAATCGCACATTCGCCAAAATCATCATCGCCACGGCAAAAAGAACCAGCAGCAGCGCGTCGGGCGCCAACACGCGAAGCCCGGTCCCTTTCAAGTAGATTCCCTTCAACAGAAAGATGAAGTAGCGCGCCGGAATCAAATAGGTGATCCATTGCAGCGGCCGCGGCATGTTGCTGATCGCGAACATGAATCCGGAGAGCAAGAACGCCGGGAGATAAGTGAGCACCATGGCCGCTTGACCGGCGAGCAGTTGGTTCTTCATGAGGATGCTGATGAGGATGCCGAGGGCCAGCGCCCCCGCCAGAAAGATCGCGGCCATCACGAAAAGCAGAACCACGCTGCCGCGGAGCGGCACATGAAATAGGAACTGGCCCATCAGCACCGCCAGCGCCACGTCAATCATGCCGATCACAAAATAAGGCGCCAATTTTCCCACGATCAGCTCCGGCGCCCGCACCGGCGTGGAGATGAGCTGCTCCATGGTGCCGCG
>CAZIDA010000666.1:0-1845 GCA_964537865.1 uncultured Acidobacteriota bacterium | reverse complement strand
CTCGGAGGCCGGAGAGAAACGCGCCGCGCGGCAGCAGCACGCCGGCGTTGGCTGGGATCGGCTCGACGATCACCGCCGCAATCTCTTTTCCCTCGGTCGCAAAAATTTTCCGCACGGCATCCAGATTGTTGTACGGGGCGTTCAAGGTGAGTCCGGCGAATTCTTCCGGCACGCCGGGGCTGGAAGAAATTCCGAGCGTGGCCAGGCCCGATCCGGCCTTGGAAAGAAAACTGTCGGCGTGACCGTGGTAGCAGCCTTCGAACTTCAGAATCTTTTTTCGCTTGGTAAAAGCGCGAGCCAGCCGCACCGCGCTCATGGTGGCTTCGGTTCCGGAACTTACGAAGCGAACCAAGTCGATCGAAGGCATCGCCGTCTTCACCAGATTGGCGAGTTCCACTTCCAGCGGAGTGGGCGCGCCGTAGCTGGTTCCCATCGTCACCTGCTCTTGAAGCGCGCGGACGATGGAAGGATGCGCGTGTCCCAAAATGAGCGGACCGTACGAGCCGACGTAATCGATGTACTCTCGCCCTTCCATGTCGGTGATCTTCGATCCGCGGGCGCTCTTCACGAAGAACGGCTCTCCTCCCACCGAATGAAACGCGCGAACCGGGCTGTCGACGCCGCCGGGAATGCACTTCCGCGCCTCGCGAAACCAGAACGAGGAGTTCTGCAAGACCTTCACTTTTCCATTAGCCATTTTGCGGCATCCTTTGCAAAATAAGTCAGGATCATATCCGCGCCCGCCCGCTTGATCGACGTCAGCAATTCCAGGACGACGCGTCGCTCTTCGAGCCAGCCGTTGCGGGCCGCGGCTTTGACCATGGAATACTCACCGCTGACGTTGTAGGCGGCCACCGGCACGTTCACCGTGTTGCGCACTTCGCGGATGACGTCGAGATACGGCAGCGCGGGTTTCACCATCACCATGTCCGCGCCTTCGTCGAGATCGGCCAACACTTCTTTGATGGCTTCGCGGCGATTGGCCGGATCCATTTGATAGGATCGGCGGTCGCCAAATTTGGGCGCGCTCTCGGCGGCTTCGCGGAACGGTCCGTAGAAACCGGAGCAGTATTTGGCGGCGTAGGAAAGAATGGCGACGTTGGAGAATCCGCGCTCGTCCAACGTCTCCCGAATGACCTTCACGCGGCCGTCCATCATGTCGGAAGGCGCGACGATGTCCGCGCCGGCCTCGGCGTGCGAGAGCGCTTCGTTCGCCAGCAGCGTGAGCGTGGGATCGTTCGCGACGTCACCGTCTTCGATGACGCCACAATGTCCGTGGCTGGTGTATTCGCACAGGCAGACATCGGTGATGACCAAGAGGTTCAACTTCGCCCGCTTGATGGCGCGAATGGCTTGCTGCACCATGCCGTTCTCCAGGGCGGCATGACTTCCGATCTCGTCCTTCTTTTCGGGAATGCCGAAAAGAATGATGGCCGGGATTCCAAGCCGCGCGACCTCCCGGCATTCTCTGACGATTTCATCGACGGACATTTGAAAGACGCCGGGCATCGAGCGGATGGGACGACGCACCTTTTTCCCCGGACAAACAAAAAGCGGATAAATGAAATCCTTCGGTGAGAGAGTGGTTTCGCGCGTCATGCCGCGGATCAACTCGTTGCGGCGAAGACGACGCGGGCGATGAATGGGATATGACATGTTAAGAGTCCTCCTTAAGAATCATGACTGCTGGTAGAAGCGCGCGATGGCGGCGACGAGCGCCGGCAGCGAAGATGGATCGGCCTCCACCGCGACTTTCAATCCGAGGTCGCAGAGGACGGCGGATGTGGTCGGTCCGATCGACGCCGTGTGAAATCGATCTTGATTTTTCTTCCACCGCGCCGGCCC
>CAZIDA010000665.1:0-1848 GCA_964537865.1 uncultured Acidobacteriota bacterium | reverse complement strand
GCGGGTGCCTGCGCCTATGCCGTTCTCATGGAGCTACCGGCAGTAATTTCGGGCGCAGACCCTCCATGGCGGTTGTCTGCGCCACAGCGTTCGTATCCACAATGATCAAGCCCTTCAAACCCACTCCGGATCAGATTCGCGCGGCTTACGGAAAGACGGTTCGAGATGTGATTGCGCCGCGTCTGCGCATTCTTTTCTGCGGGATCAATCCCGGGCTTTACACCGCCGCCGTGGGACACCACTTCGCGCGGCCGGGAAATCGTTTTTGGCCGACGCTGTGCCGCGCAGGGTTCACAAACCGTCTTCTGTCACCGTTCGAAGAGCGCGAGCTGCTCGATCGCGGATTCGGAATTACCAACGTGGTGGCGCGCGCCACGGCTTCCGCGGAGGAAATCTCCAAAGAAGAGTTGAGAGAAGGAGCGAGAATACTTCAGCGCAAGGCTCGCCGATACCGACCGAGAATGATCGCCGTGCTCGGAATGGGAGCGTATCGCGGCGCGTTCGAGCGGCCCGAGGCCGCGCTCGGTCGCCAAGCTCAGTCGATGGCCGGCGCGACGGTGTGGGTGCTTCCCAATCCCAGCGGTTTGAACGCGCATTATCAAGTGAAGGATCTGGTCCGAATGTTCGTCGAGTTGCGGGTGGAGGCCGAACGGAGTTGATCGGCCGTCGAGGCTGGCCGCATTTTCCTTCGTGAAATTTTCCCGCCAAGTGGGCTATACTTTCGCTCCGTCAACCCGTCCGAAAGAGCAAGGTCTCGTTGCTTCGTTCGAAACAATCCGATGCCAAGGAGAAGCGAGCTGTGAAGCACACATCAATTTCTCAATTCATGGAACATCATTATCGTCACTTCAACGCGGCGGCGATGATGGATGCGGCGAAAGCCTATCAAGCGCATCTCGAAAAGGGCGGCAAGATGTTTTTGGCGATGGCCGGGGCCATGAGTACCGGGGAGCTGGGGCTGAGCTTGGCGGAGATGATCCGCCGCGACAAAATCCACGGCATTTGCTGCACCGGGGCCAATCTCGAAGAAGACGTTTTCAATCTCGTCGCCCACAGCCATTACCTGCGGGTCCCGCATTACCGCGACCTCACGCCGGCGGACGAAGAGGACTTGTTGAATCGGCGCTTGAATCGCGTGACGGACACTTGCATCCCGGAAGAGGAAGCGATGCGGCGCATCGAAACCGCCGTCCTGGAAGAGTGGATGGCCGCCGATCAAAAAGGGGAGCGCTGCTTTCCTCACGAATTCATGTATAAAATTTTGCGCGGCGGGAAACTCAAAAAATATTACGAGATCGATCCCCAAGACAGTTGGCTGCTCGCCGCTCTGGAAAAGAGCCTTCCCATCTTCGTCCCGGGTTGGGAGGATTCCACGCTCGGCAACATGTACGCGGCGCACGTCCTCACCGGTGAAATCAAAAACGTCCACACGGTGCGGTGGGGAATTGAGTGCATGGTGGAGCTGGCGCGTTGGTATATGGAAGTCGCGAAAGACGGACTGGGATTTTTCCAAATCGGCGGCGGCATCGCCGGGGATTTTCCCATCTGCGTGGTTCCCATGCTGCATCAGGATTTGCAGCGCACCGACGTGCCGCTGTGGGCCTACTTCTGTCAGATCAGCGATTCCACCACCAGCTACGGCTCCTATTCCGGTGCCGTGCCGAATGAAAAAATTACCTGGGGGAAACTCGGCAAAGACACTCCCAAGTTCATCATCGAGTCCGACGCCAGCATCGTCGCGCCGCTGATGTTCAGTTACATTCTCGGGTGGTGAGTTTTGTTCTCGGTTGATCCGAGGGCATGAGAATGACCGGATGTGATCATGCCCGATCGGGCATGGTCCCTGAA
>CAZIDA010000664.1:0-1851 GCA_964537865.1 uncultured Acidobacteriota bacterium | reverse complement strand
ATTTCAGCGCGGGAAAAAACTTCTGGTGGTTGGGGACGGGGGAAGCGCCGCCATGTGTTGGGCGTCGGCGGCGCTTCCCCCGTTTCCAATCACCAGAAGTTTTTTCCCGCGCTGAAATCGCACGGCCATTTCCAGGGCGACTCGTTCGATTTGCGCGGCGTGAGTCTGAAAGAACTCCTCCTGCACGCGGCTGGACTCGGCGACGGATTGGCGAATGAACTCTTGATAGGTCATAAGCGAGACGGACCGGATGCCCGATGAATTCACGGCTTCACTTCGGTTGGGGTCGCCCCGGCCACATCGGAATTCTTCGTTTTGTAAATCGCCGGGCTTTCCGCCGCTTTCAGAGCAGCGCCGTTCGTCAACAGTTTTTCCAACGCTTGTCCGGTGTATGAGCGATGCACGCGCGCAATGTGTTCCGGGGTTCCCGCCGCCACCACGCGCCCGCCCAGGTCGCCCCCCTCCGGTCCTAAATCGATGATCCAGTCAGCGGTTTTGATGACATCGAGATGATGCTCGATGATGATGACGGTGTTTCCCAGCTCTGTCAAGCGATTGAGGACCGCCAACAGCTTCTTGACGTCGTCGAAGTGCAGCCCGGTGGTGGGCTCGTCGAGCAGGTACAACGTGCGTCCGGTTTGGCGCCGCGAAAGTTCTTTGGCGAGCTTGATGCGCTGCGCTTCGCCGCCGGAAAGCGTGGTCGCCGATTGCCCCAACTCCAAATAACCTAAACCCACGTCATTCAGCGTCTGCAGTTTTTGGGCGATCTGCGGAATGTTCTCGAGCAGCGGCAGCGCGTCGGCGATGGTGGTGCTGAGCAGCTCGGAAATGGAGAGGCCTTTGAATTTCACCGCCAGAGTTTCGCTGTTGTAGCGCTGCCCGCGGCACACGTCACAGGTGACGAAAACATCCGGCAAAAAATTCATCTCGATGCGGCGCAGTCCGTCGCCTTGACATGCTTCGCAACGGCCGCCCTTCACGTTGAAACTGAAGCGTCCGGCCTTGTAGCCGCGTTCGCGCGATTCCGGAAGCATGGCGTACAACTGCCGAATGGGCGTGAAAAGACCGGTGTAAGTGGCAGGATTGGAGCGCGGCGTTCGCCCGATCGGCGAAGCGTCGATGCGAATCACCTTGTCGAGATGCTCAAGCCCTTCGATGGATTTGCACGCGCCCGGCTCTTCGATGGAGCGATAAAGTCTTTTGGCGAGAGTTTTGTAGAGAATGTCATTGACCAAGGTCGATTTGCCGGCGCCGGAGACTCCCGTCACCACCGTCATCAAGCCGAGCGGAAATTCGATGTCGATGTTTTTGAGATTGTGATGCCGCGCGCCGATGATGCGGATGGATTTGCCGTTGGGCTTGTGGTGCGCCGCGGGCCAGGGAATCTCTTGTTTGCCGGCGAGGTATTGACCGGTGAGGGAATTCTCATTGCGCTCGATGTCGTCCGGCGCGCCCGCCGCGACGAGATAGCCGCCGCGCGTCCCCGCGCCGGGGCCAAGATCGATGACGTGATCGGAGTTTCGAATGGTCTCTTCATCGTGTTCGACTACAAGCACGGTGTTGCCCAAGTCGCGCAGTTGTTTCAAGGTGGAGATCAAGCGCAGATTGTCGCGGGGATGAAGGCCGATTGACGGCTCGTCGAGCACGTACAGCACTCCGCGCAATTTCGATCCGATCTGCGACGCCAAGCGGATGCGCTGCCCTTCGCCGCCGGAGAGCGTGGCGGCGCTGCGATCCAAGCTGAGATAATCGAGTCCCACCGCCGACAGAAACTCGAGACGATCGCAAACTTCTTTCAGCAGCCCGGAAGCGACATTCCGCTCGCGCTCCGTGAGTTGAAGCTGCAGCAAC
>CAZIDA010000663.1:0-1855 GCA_964537865.1 uncultured Acidobacteriota bacterium | reverse complement strand
GGCTTGTTGCGCCTTGCCTTCGGCGTCGAGACCGGCGATGAAGACATTCTCGAATCGATCGACAAGCGCGTGACGCACGATCAGATTCGGCAGGCGTTCAAGAACGCGAAGAAAGCCGGACTGGAGACCGTCGGTTTCTTCATCATCGGCTTGCCGGGCGACACCGAAGAGACGATGGAAAAGACGATCCGCTTCGCGTGCGAACTCGATCCGCTCGTCGCGAATTTTTCGATGATGACGCCGTACCCCGGCACCAAAGTTTGGGAGCAGGTGCATCGCAACGGCGGGCGGATGCTCGTCAAGGACTGGCAGGATTACGTTTTCTTCGAGGGCAAGGCGCGCTACGAGATGGGCGAGACGACGGCTGCCGCGCAAGAGAAGAAATGGGCAGAAGCGTATCGCCGCTTTTATCTGCGTCCGCACCGCGTGCTGATGACGCTAGCGCGCAAATCGACCTGGCAGCATTTCCCGCGCACATTGAGCATGGCGCTCAAGATCGTCCTGCCGAAGAAAACGAAAGAGGAAGTCAAGGCGAAGCTGGACGAGGCGCGGGCGAGTTGATTCAATGGCACCTATTGCCTCAGTCTGTCCCCTACTGCTCAACTGCGGGCTGCTGGGTAGGGGGGACCTTCAACTGACGGAGGAGTAATGATGAGCAACGTTCGACGCTTCCTGCCTTACGCATGGGTCTTGCTCCTGCTGAACGGTATGCTGGGGGCGTGTTCGCAGTCCACAGTCCCGCCTTCGCCCACTCCCACGGAGCAGGCAAAGGGACTTTTCTCCTACGACCCGGCTGTCTCGTTTGACCTAAAAGAAAGAGCCACAAAGGAGCAAGGCGGCGTCATAATCCAGGATATCAACTATGCGGCTTACGTTCCAGATTGGAAACGCCTCCCTGCCTATCTGGTCAAGCCCGCGGGGAAAGGACCTTTCGCAGGCGTGCTCTTTTTTCATTGGCTGGGAAGCCCCAATGGAAACCGCGAGGAGTTCCTGGACGAAGCCATCCAGCTAGCTAGCCAAGGAACCGTTTCTCTGTTGATCCAGGGCTACTTCCCGTGGATTCAATCGCCGACGAATGGGTCAGCGGACCAGCAACAGGTCATCACCCAAACAATTGAAGTGCGTCGCGCCCTGGATTTGCTGCTTGCCCAACCAGAAGTGGATCCAAGGCGTTTGGGCTTTGTCGGTCATGATTACGGAGCCATGTATGGAGCCATTCTCGCCGGAGTGGAGCATCGGGTGAAAGCCTATGTGCTGATCGCAGGGATGGGAACTTTCAGTGATTGGTCGCTCAGATACTGGCCCGACACGGCGGCCCAGGGCGAAGAAGCCTACCGGCGGGCGCTGGCGCCCGTGGACCCGAGCCGGTACGTCTCCCACGCTGCTCCCGCTGCACTCCTGTTTCAATTTGCGAACTCGGACAATTTCATTCCGAAAGAAACAGCTTGGGCGTTCTACGACTCCGCCAGTGAGCCGAAGGAGGTCAAGTGGTACGATACTTCCCATGCTATGGATGTGGACGAGGCTCGGGGTGACAGGCGTGCGTGGCTCACCACACAATTGGGTCTGGGCGCGCCAAAGTAGCCAGGTAAGTCTCCGCCATCCCCAACAGTTCAGGAAGGCACAGTGTCAGGGAGAGGGGAAGATGGAGTCGCGATTCAACGCTCTCATGATTACCGCATCCGATATAGACTGCTCTGTGCGGTTCTACCGTGACCTTCTCGGCTTGGACCCAGTCACGGTTTCACCCCGTTGGTCCGAGTTCAAACTCACTGAGGATTTCAACCTCGGAATACACATCGTATGATTCGATTCTTTGTCCAGGATCGCCCACAACCTAGCACGCCTCCAATAC
>CAZIDA010000662.1:0-1864 GCA_964537865.1 uncultured Acidobacteriota bacterium | reverse complement strand
TTTTTCTTCAATACGAATCCGGCCAGCGCTCAGGGCGAAGCGCCGGTCAATAAAATAACCGGTCTGGAGCCCGGATATCTTTTCTATCAATCCTGGATCTCCGATCACTTTCCGCGCATGGTGGCGATCAGCTTCCAGCAGCAGACGCCGTACTTCCCGGATTCCTATTCGGTGAACTCGGCCAACGACGGGCCTTACGGCGACGCCATCGTTCAAGAGGTGATTCCCTATTTGGAAACGCACTTCCGTCTGATTCGAAAATCCTACGCCCGCGTCGTGGAAGGCGCGTCAACGGGCGGGTGGCAGACACTGGCGCTGCAACTAAAACATCCGGACTTCTTCGGCGGCGCTTGGGTCTTGCAACCCGATCCCATCGATTTTCGCAATTATCAAATGTCGAATATCTATGAAGACGACAACGCTTTTTCCGTTCGCACCGGTCCTTTGGAAACGACGGAGCGGCCCATGCGGCGGTCGACGCAGGGGCAGGTGATTTGGACCATGCGCGAACTCAGCCATTTCGAAGACGTGCTCGGCTCGCACGGGCGCTCGGGATATCAGTTGGAAGGATGGGAGGCGGTGTACGGTCCGGTGGGGCCGGATGGCTATCCCGTGCCGCTGTGGGACAAACTCACCGGTAAAATCGATCACAACGTCGCCAACTATATGCGCGATCACGGATACGATCTGCGCGAGTACGCGCGGCGTCATTGGGCGACGCTCGGTCCCAAGATCGTCGGCAAGCTCCATTTCTTCTGCGGCGACATGGACGATTTTTATTTGAATCTCGCGGTGTACCGGTTCCAGGATTTTTTGAAGAGCACCGCCAATCCGCATTACGAAGCGGAATTCACGTACGGCCGTCCCATGAAAGGCCACGGTTGGCACGCCTTCACGTGGTCGCAAATGGCGCGGAGCGTGGCGGAATATATCAGGAAGAACGCGCCCGCCGGTGAGAACACGGCGGCATGGAATTACTGACATTTATCCGGATTGAGGAGAGACTGGAATGAAAAAACTGAATCGAGTTTTTTGCTCGATGTGGTGCGTCGCGGCGCTGGTGGCCATCGTGGCGGCGCTGCCGAGCCGCGCCGCGACGGCGCCGGGCGCCTGGAAAATTCCGGCCGTCGTGAAAACGCTCAAGAACGGACTGACGGTGATCGTATCCGAAGATCATTCGGCGCCCACCTTCGGCCTCAACATCAGTTACAAAATTGGATTTCGCTTGGAGCCGCAGAACCGCAGCGGCTTTGCGCACCTCTTCGAACACATGATGTTCGAAGGAACGCCGCGCGCGAAGAAAGGAGTCATGAGCGAAGTCATTCGCGGCGGCGGCGGTTGGTACAACGGCGACACCCGCGCCGATTACACGGAGTACATCGATTCCGCTCCCATCTCGGCGCTCGATCCGGTGCTGTGGCTGGAAGCGGATCGCATGACCACGCTCGATTTCTCGCAGGTCAATCTCGACAACCAACGCAGCGTGGTGAAGGAAGAGCTGCGGGGCAGCATACTGAATCAGCCCTACCAATTGTTTTATGTGGTGGACCTGCCGATGAAAGCGTTCGACAAGTTCGCCAACGCGCACAACCTCATCGGTGATTTCAACACGCTCGACTCCGCTACGCTCGAGGACGTGCGGTCCTTTTATGAACATTACTACGCGCCCAACAACGCGGTGCTCGCGATTGTGGGGGACCTCCGTCCCGCGGAAGTTTTCGCCAAAGTGGAAAAGTATTTCGAAAAGATTCCATCGCGCCGGATTCCACGGCCCCCGGATGTGACCGAGGCGCCGCAGACGGCGGAGCGCCGCTCGGTGGAAGATGAGAAGCTGGCGATGACGCCCGCCCTCGCCATCGGCTAT
>CAZIDA010000661.1:0-1865 GCA_964537865.1 uncultured Acidobacteriota bacterium | reverse complement strand
ATTTGAAACACCGTTGCCTCCAATAATCAAATCAATTCCCGCGCGCGTTCCGCTACTTCATCTGCTTTCTCGATGACTTGCGGAAGCACTTCAGGTTCGATAAACGGCAGCGAGAAATAAAACGTAGCGCCGTTATCCACCTGTGCCTCCGCCCAGGCGCGTCCGCCGTGCCGGTGAACGATTCGCTGAACAATCGCCAGCCCCACCCCTGTGCCTTCGTAATCTTCAGCACGGTGCAAGCGCTGAAAGATGCCGAAGAGCTTGTGAACGTACTGTATATCAAAACCCACGCCGTTGTCTTTGACGAAAAACACCTGCTCGTCGTTTTCCTTTTTCCATCCAATTTCAATACGCGCCACTTCGCGTTTGCGCGTGTACTTGAGCGCGTTGGACAGCAGGTTGATCCAAACTTGCTTTAACAAGTGTGGATCGGCTTGACATTCGGGCATTTCAGTGACCTTGAACTCAACCTGTCGCCCGTTCACATCTGCGCGTAGTTCGTCGAGAGCCTGGTGAATAAGCGCAGTCGTTTTCACAGATTGTTTCCTAAGTGGTTGGCGACTCAAGCGCGAGAAGGCCAGCAGATCGTCCACCAGATTTCCCATTTGTCTGGTATTGTCACGCACCAATTTTAGATAACGCTGGGCTTCGGGGGCAAGTTGCGGCGCGTACTCTTCCATCAGGATGCGCGAAAATCCATCTATTGCCCGCAACGGCGCGCGCAGATCATGTGAGACCGAGTACGAGAACGCCTCCAGTTCTTTGTTGGCGGCTTCGAGCTCAGTTGCCCGGCGGTCCAAGTCCTCGTTCAGTCTGTTGACCGCATCCTCTGCCCGCTTGCGCTCGGCATCTATACGATCTAGTGAACGGGCGGCGGCCAGAACCGCGAAGAGGAAAACAGTGATGACGAGCAAAGTGTAAAGGGCCGACTCGAACGCGGGATCGTAAAGCCCGGCCTTTACACCTGCAATGACCACCAACCCCAGCAAGATTGGAAACCCGACCGCGACAAAGAACAGTCGGCGTGCGATCATGCCGCCAGGGTCTGCACTGGTGAACAACGCCATCGGACCTCGCTCCGGACGCGCACATAGGACGCCGATACAGACCACGAGAAAGGCCGTCGCTGTATGCAGCGCCATAGCGGTGAGGGAGGCGATACCACCATACAGGGTCGAGATGCCATAAACATAGCCGACCAATGCCAGTAAGGCGAGAGCGCCTTCGATGAGGATGAGGTACTGTGCCGGAGGATGACCGCGGCGAGTCTCCACATCCAACAGCAGCAAGGCCAGGCCAGTGATCAAGAAATTCAGTGCGGTATTAGCCGCCATCCTCCCAGGAAAGGTCGTTTGCACGGCGCCCGGCGCTTCTTTGAACAGCAGTTGATCAATGCCCAGGTTCCAGCCAGAGAGGTACTCGATTAGCGTGAACATCCCTACCAGGACGACGAACAAGGCAAACACATTGGCGATACGGCGTTTCCACTTACCTTCTCTCTCTCCCTGCGGGAGTCTGGCAGGAAGAGAGCTCAGCTGTAGCAGCCACAGCGATATGCCGATCAGGGCAAAAGCCGCCGCCGTGTTCGCTTTCATCGTCACAAGTCCCGGCAGAATACTCTTCAACAACGTGACGTTAAATATCCAGCCGATAAGCACAGTAACGCCAACGGCTAGGACAATCATACTGGCGGCTGTTGAAATGGATTTGAATAAGGAAATGAGGCGGGAATCAGATTGCAAGATCAGTTTGGAATCCATTCTCAAGAACCTTCCGCTGCTTTGGGTCAGCCAGACGTCCAGCATGCCGGACTGAATGATGGCAGCTACAGTAGTTATATGTTTATTTGTGAGATTTGACAATAC
>CAZIDA010000660.1:0-1869 GCA_964537865.1 uncultured Acidobacteriota bacterium | reverse complement strand
CGCAAGAACCCACGATCAATCAAAAAACCCGCCGTGGCGGGTGGCTACCAAAGCAAAACAAGGCGCAGATCCGCCGCGGATCTGCGCCACGGTTATTTCTTGAAGGAGCGTCTTCATCGTGAAATTTTGTCGCATCTTCTGGGAAGACAAAAACTGCTATGCGATCTTGGAAGGCGATCATCTCACCGTGGTCGAGGGAAATCCGTTTACCGAATGGCGGCGCACCGTTCTGCATCAACCGGTGGAAGGCGCGAAGCTTTGTCCACCCACTGTTCCGACGAAGATCGTCGCCATCGGCCGCAACTATAGCGATCACGCCGCCGAGATTGGCAACGAAGTTCCCAAGGAGCCGCTGCTGTTTTTGAAACCGCCCAGCGCGCTGATCGGCCAGGACGAGGAGATCGTCTATCCGCCTCAATCGCAGCGCGTCGATTACGAAGGCGAGCTCGGCGTCGTCATGGGAAAGCGCGCCGTGAAGTTGAAATCACCGCAGGAAGCGCGCGCTCACATCTTCGGATACACCATCGTCAACGACGTCACCGCCCGCGATCTTCAAAAAGCCGACGTGCAATTCACGCGCGCCAAGAGCTTCGACACCTTTTGTCCGGCGGGACCGTACATCGAAACCGAAATGGACCCGGACGACGTGGTCGTGGAAACGTATCTGAACGGCGAGCGCCGCCAGCACGCCCACACCTCCATGTTGGCCTTCGGCGCATTCACTCTGGTACAATACATCTCGAACATCATGACGCTGGAACCGGGGGACTTGATTTCGACGGGAACCCCGGCGGGTGTCGGCCCGATGCGACCGGGAGACGTGGTCGAAGTGAAGATCGGGCCTATAGGATCGCTGCGCAATCGGGTCATCAAGAAATCTTGAGGTCGGAAAAACATCGATCCGCCTCGAAGGAAAGGAACTTGCCAATGAAATTTTTCCTGGATACCGCCAACATCAAAGAGATTCGCGAAGCCGCCAGTTGGGGCGCCATCGACGGCGTCACCACCAATCCCTCGCTGGTCGCCAAAGAAGGCGTGGGATTTGAAGAGCGCGTCAAGGAGATTTGCCAGGTCGTCTCCGGCCCGGTGAGCGCCGAAGTCACGGCGCTCGATTGCGAAGGTATGCTGAAGCAGGGACGCGTATACGCGAAGTGGGCGCCCAACATCTACGTCAAGGTGCCGCTCACCATCGAAGGATTGAAGGCCTGTCGCATCTTTTCCAAGGAAGGCGTTCACACCAATGTGACGCTGTGCTTCTCGCCGTCGCAAGCGATTCTTGCGGCCAAGGCCGGCGCGAATTTCGTAAGCCCGTTCGTGGGACGACTCGACGATATCTCTACCGACGGCATGCTGCTGATCCGGCAGATCGTTCAAATCTACAAGAACTACAACTACAAGACGGAGGTTCTGCTGGCCTCGGCGCGCCATCCGCTGCACATCGTTGAAGGCGCGCTGGCCGGCGCGCACATCTGCACCATGCCGTACAAGGTTCTGGAATCGCTGGTGAAACATCCGCTCACTGATCGCGGATTGGAGCAGTTCTTGAAGGATTGGGAGAAGGTGCCGAAGATGGCGGGCGTGAAGTAGCTGCTCAGACGCCATGTTCAAGAGTATGGGTTAGGAATTCTCAGCGCGCTCTCGGCGCCTCGGCGGTGAATAACCCGATCGGAATGAAAACTATCTTCGAGTTCCTGGACAGATTGTTTTCCGAACTCGCGAATGATCTTGCTCGGGTAGCGCCGGCCTTTTTCGAGGCCGGCGGCTTTTGCGCGAATTCGAACACAATCCCCAGCCCCGAATCCGCCGCAGCGGGCCGGGGCTAGCTGATCAATTCTTTTGCGGCCATCGGCCGCGTTATCGTTTCTGCCT
>CAZIDA010000659.1:0-1871 GCA_964537865.1 uncultured Acidobacteriota bacterium | reverse complement strand
CTGCCAGCGGTCGAGAAATTGAAGCTGGAAGGCGACGAGCAGATCGGCGGCAACATCGTGAAGCGCGCCCTCGAAGAGCCGCTGCGACAGATCGTGCTTAACGCCGGCCATGAAGGCGCTGTGGTAGTGGAGAAAGTAAAAACCAACACCAATGTGAATTATGGTTTCAACGCTCAGACTGAGGAATTTGGTGACCTGGTGGAGGAAGGTGTCGTCGATCCCACAAAGGTCGTGCGCACCGCGCTCCAGAACGCTTCGTCCATTGCGTCGTTGATGTTGACGACCGAGGCGCTGGTGTCTGAAATTCCTGAAAAGGAAAAGATGCCTCCGATGCCTCCGGGCGGCGGTATGGGCGGCATGTACTGAGCGCAGAGCCCGCTTGCTTCAACCTCTATGTCAGACAAAAAGGCCGGCCCGATTTTTCGGACCGGCCCTTTTTTGTTTCGCAGGGGCAAACGCTCGCCCGCGCTTCAACCTCAATCCCCGCTTATGCCGTCACGGAAAGGCTCAAGGCGCATTTTTTGCAGCACCACAGTCTCTCATGCCGTGGATCTCACGCGTGCCTGGCGCGGGCGCAGGCAAGAGTGCCTGCGCCACGAGTCTCTCAGCCTCCCGCTAATGCTTCCCGTAATCGAGGGCCACGCCCTTGCGCTGCGCGTAGATGTACGCCTCGACAGCGCGCAGGCGCGCGTCATCATCGGCGAGGGTCTTCCCTTTTTCTGGATTCTCGATGCACCAATTGATCATGTCTCGCAGCAAGGCGACTTTCTTCAACTGCATTTGGAACTTGGGATAGGTCTCCGGGTGCGTGTTGGAGGCGTCCGGATGGCACATGTCGCAGGATATGCCGATGGTCCCGCCGAGCGCCGTGGGACTGTGAAACAGCCGATAGCCTTCGTTGATCTCTTTCTTCAAGGCAAGATTCCAGATCAGCTTATCCCGACTCGTGAATTTGAGGGGCTGTTTCTCTCGAGGCGTAGGCGCAGTTGCTTGTGGGGCTTCCTCCGAAGCGTCATGCGAGGCCATGGCCGCAGCTTCTTCCTCTCTCCAAGCCGCCGCTCGATCTGGATTTCTTTCCAGCCAAGCCGCCATCAAAGTATGAGCTCTCATCAGCGCATCGTCACGGATGGCGCCGACGTTTGCGGGCAAAGCAACGGGCACTTGGCCGGTCCCGTCGCACGTTTTCACCACCGCGGAGTTGGCCTTATCGGAGCGCGCTGCGGGGCCGCTCGCCGCTCCTTCTTGCGCGAAAAGAAACACGGCCATAACCAACATCACCACACCCACGACAATCCCCCACATCATTCTGATTCTGCCTTTGGTTTCCATACCCATCTCTCCTTATCGGATGAAAACTCATCATCAAGTTCGCGCAACGGCGTCGGCGCACGCGCTCGTCACTCCCAGGCGCGGGCTAGTACGACGGATCGATGTCGAGAGCCGGTAGATCCACCTTGCCGCCGCTCGCGAGGTATCGCGCCGACACGGTGATCGGATTTCGCGACCACAGGTTGTAATGTTTGTTGGCTTCGCCGTCCTTGAGCACATCCACGGAACTGGCGCCGCACCCGGCGAATTCATCGAAGGGATCGGCGCGGTTCATCTGCACGGTCAGTTTCGGCAAACCGTGCGGCGCGTAGGGCCACGGCCAGGCTGTCGACAGCATGCCATGGAAGGAGATATTCCCAAGATGATTCGAAAGCATCTGATGCGTGTGGCCGTGAATGACCGTGACGGTCTTAAACGGCACCAAGATCGCCTGCACCTGCTCCGCATCGTCGGTCCAGAAATTCCAGGCCTTGTAATACTTGTACAGCGGCGAGTGCGAGAAGACGACGATCGGCGTGGCCTTCGGCACGGCCGCCAAGTCC
>CAZIDA010000658.1:0-1876 GCA_964537865.1 uncultured Acidobacteriota bacterium | reverse complement strand
TTTCTACACGGAGAAACTAGGTCGCCATCTTCTGTTGGCGCTGGCCGGTCGAGAAGGGAAGGACTTCGTCCCGCAGGCCGCCTTCTTCGGGCCGAAGGTGATGATCGTCAACGAGCAGCGACCCGCTCTGGTTTTGCAGGGGCACGATCCGCAGCTCGAAAAAGCGATCGAGCTGGCCAAGGAAGGATTGAAGACGATGCCGGCGCCGCTGCACCACCCGCCGTATCCGATTAAGGCGCCGCGTCCGGTAAAGGAGCAATCGTCATTGCCAAAGCAATAGCCTTGGTGGGCGTGGTGTCCGCCGCGGCGCACCCATGGGCATGACGATGATGTGGTAGCCGGCCCCGATGGATCAGGGCCGGATATCCTATTCGGTTCTGGCGGTCCGGGATTCGCCAAAGACGCGGCGAATCCCGGCTACCCAAACAACGCACATCCGCTATTTTCGGGGCAGGAGGAATCATGAGGGTCCGCATATTTCCTGCGACCTCACGCAAGGGCCGCTGCCTTCGTCCTGGAAAGCGGACTCGGCATCGCTACCAGAGCAAGTTGCTGGTGCTTGACTTTCCGGTCAGGGGTAATACAATGCATTACCGGGAGAGGCTTCCGTGAAGATTCGGGATTTTGAGTGGGATGATGGCAATGTTCCACATCTGGAATTGGGCCATGGAGTCAAACCCGAAGAGGCGGAAGAGGTTTTCGCGTATCGACCAATTTTTCGAAGGACCAAGAAGGGTCATTACGTGGCGATGGGACCCACCACAGAAGGACGATACCTGACCATCGTTTTTGCTTTGAAGAAGAACGGCGCGGCCCGAATCATCACCGGGTGGGACATGGCGGCGGCCGAAATCAAGTATTGGCGGAAACAGCGACACTGAAGCCCCCAGGGAGACGAACGCATGAAAGTCAAAGCGTCAAAGAAGAAAGCCACTGATCACAAATATTATGACGAACGCGGCGTTTTGGGCGAGATTGTCGAGAGGAATATTCCAATCAGTCTTGATCAATCTCTTCGAAGGGACATCATCTCAGGAAAACGTAAGAGGCGCTTGCGGAATGTGACCTTCAAGATGGATCCGCTCTATCTCGTCTCGGTCAAGAAAGTCGCGACCCAAAAGGGCATTCCCTATCAAACTCTGGTTCGCCAGTGGGTTGCCGAAAAGGTTCGGAAGGAATTGAAAATAGCATGATCATGATCGATTCGATTTTTCTTGAGAAATCTCTTCCCCTCGATAAGGGAATTGTCTCGCCTTGATCCTCCTCCTTGAATTTGCGCCTTCGAGGGAGTAGCATTCATGAGTCTGTTAACCATTGAAGATGTTTTGTCGAAGTCGAGTGGGAGGGGTTCCCATGAACAGGAATCGCTACTGGAATTCCGTCGTCGGGATGGGTGTGTTAATCGCTGCGTCCGGTTTGGCCTTGGGCGCGCAAAATCCCCAGAGTTCAGTCAAGAACCCGCAGAGCGGCCTGGGGCCGCAGCCAAGCGGGCTCATGCAAGAGCAACGCGACCAGAAAATTCCTGCTAAAAATACAAGTTCCAGCAGGCTTGCTAAGCAGAATTCGGTCCAGGAACAAGTTTCGTTGAAGGTGACGGCGGGCGTGCCGTTGCGCGTGGCCTTGGACAAGCGCGTTCTCATGAAAAAAGGCGAACCCGTGGAAGGAACGCTGGTCGATCCGATCTATGTGTTTGACCGCGTGGTGGTGCCCTCCGGCGTCAAGGTTCTCGGACACGTCGAACGGGTTTATTCCGTGGGTGGAAAATATCAGCGCACCGAAGAGATCATGGGCGGCAATTTCACGCCACCTCGCCAAGCCGTCGTGCAGTTCGACACGCTGATGATGAAGGACGGGAAACAAGTCCCGCTCTCGACGG
>CAZIDA010000657.1:0-1900 GCA_964537865.1 uncultured Acidobacteriota bacterium | reverse complement strand
ACCCTGGGCTGAGAGCCACGTCCCCGTTGGGGACGAACCCACCCGCGATTCATGTCCAGCCAGCGATTTTCATGCCCTTGTGTGTCCTCCGCGGCGGCGCCTATGAGCGATTGCCCAGAAGATCAGTAGTAGTCACTCCGGCTACTGATGAAATGGTTGGAAACTGCAATTTATTACAGAGATTCCTTCAAGTGGTTCAAAGCATGACGACTGTCGACCTCGCCTCCGTTTTCGCCTTGTAACTCCGCCGGCTACGACGAAAGATCGCTGACGGCGCCGCAATCGCTTCAATATCTTTTCTGGAATCAGCCATCAAAAAAATATTTCAACGGCTAAAGACGCGCGCTTCGAGTTCGAACTCGCGCGCGACGGAACATCCTTCCTGTTTTCAACAGAGCCGGGCGCCACGCAAACCTGCCTCAATCGAAATCAATCTTTGAGAAGAACGACCCGATCATTCAAAGCGCTCCGGCGGGCTGTGACTTTCTGAAGTCGCGGTGTTTGGCATCGGTCTTGCCGGGACTTTTGAGTGTTTGAATGCCGCCGAAGTGTCTGACCTGGATTCATCGAGGGGGATCTCATCGCAGGAGGCAACGATCATGTCCATTTGGAAAACGCTTTTTGGCGGAGCTGCGGTGGAGGATCGAGGACAAGAAGAGGGAGTGAGTGGCGCCGCTTCAACGGCGACTCGGAAAGACCAGCGATTTCGTCCGGTGAAAGACGCGGACCAACGATTCCCGATCCTATCCAAAGAAGCCGAAGCGTTGATCGCCGAAGCCCTCAAGATCATTGAAGCGTCGGTTCACATTCACGGAGACTTTGTGCGGGTGGACGGCGCCGGGTCGGAAGGCGTGGTCATGGAAGCCGCGCGCAAATTGGAGGCGGCGCGCCAAATTCATCCGGAGAGCGCGATTCTTCACTTCGCGTATGCGTCCGCGCTTCACGTGGCCGCTCAATACAAGACCGCGGAAGAGGTGATGAAATCATGCGCCGACGCGCATCCGGATTTTCCCCTGTCGCCGTTGGCAGTAGAGGGATGGACGCGTTGGAAATCGCCGTTCGCTTTGCCGCCGTGGAATCGAGACCCGCGGGGCGTGCTGGACGCGGTCTCTCAGCTTGTGAAAACCAACGTCCTCTTGCCGACGCGAGATGGGCTTCTGCCTCGCGCCACGTTGTTCTATCGCGACGCGGAGCACAACTTCCAAAATCTTCAAGCGCTGCAGAACGCCCGGATTGAGCTGGCCACCGTCATCAGCGCGGTCCATGAGTTGCCGCTCGTGGGAATCTACGGACGGATTTATGACGATCCTGCCAATCCCTTCAATCTCGAAGTCCTGCGAATTCCTTTCTACCCACGCGGCCATCCGGTACGCTGCACTTATGAGTGGTTGTGCTTCCAAGAGGAGATCGACCTCGCGGTCATCGACGGTCAAGATCGCATTTTGCTCAACAAACGGCTGCCGTTTTCAAAACGCATGAAGGAGAAAAATCAAGAATTGTGGCAACGATTCGTGACGCTGGAGGGACGAGAAATCGATTCCGATGAACTCGTCAACGCGGTCACACGACATCAACGCCAGTTTTCGCATTCCGATGTGCGGTTCTAACAAGTTGCTGAAGAGTCCGTGGTGCGGATTCTCCGAGGCGTTCCGCATCGCGGATCGGTCTCGTTTGAAAATGGAGAGGACAGTTGTTCAAGGGCGGCCGGCGCAATCAAGAGCATGAAAATGATGTCCTTCGCGGGCCCTCAGGCACGGCAGCCAAGAGCCCCCGGCCTAAAGAACGGACGGGGCTACCAAAGCTATTTTCGGAGCAGTCTTTCATGGTCGCAGTCGTGACCACTCAAGGGGATGAAAATAATCTCGTCGATTGGAACCGATCGCAGCCTCGTCCCCGAAGG
>CAZIDA010000656.1:0-1912 GCA_964537865.1 uncultured Acidobacteriota bacterium | reverse complement strand
GCCAGACAATCGCGGCTGGCCAAGGACTGGTTTAATCGAGGAAGCGCGGCGCTCAGTCAGGACCAAGCAGACGACGCCATCGCCGATCTTCGTAACGCCCTGTTTTATTCGCGCGACAACACCACCTACACGTTGCGCTTGGCGGAGGCGCTCATCGCCGCACATCGCTCGGAGGAAGCGCGCGCCTACTTGCTCACGCTGTGGGACCATCAGCCCGGCAGCGGCATCATCAATCTCACTTTGGCGCGCATGGATGCGCAGGAAAAGAACGTCGAAGGGGCGACGCGCTACTACCATAACGCCATCTATGGGGTGTGGGAATCCAATCCCGATCAACAGCGATGGGAGGCGCGCTTGGAGCTGTGCCGCCTCCTGATCTCGTCAGGAGACAACAGCATGGCGCAAGTGGAGTTGATCGCGTTGGCGCTTCATCTTCCTAAAAATTCGTCGTTGCACTTTCCGGTGGGGTCGATGTTTCTCCAAATCAAGGATTACCAGCGGGCGCTCGAAGAGTTCCGGTTGGCGCTCGAAGCGGGTCCGCATCAGGGAGATGCTCTTGCGGATGCCGGCGAGGCAGCCTTCCAGTTGGGCGACTTCCAAACGGCGGAGAACTACTTTAGCCAAGCCACTCGCCAGCATGTTTTCGTCGATGCCGACGAAATGGATACCGCGCGCCTGGCGGCGACGCTGAACCCTTACGATCATCGATTCCCTTTGCGCGACCGCCTTCGTCGGGCGCTGGCGGCATACGACCGCATGCTGGATCGATTGACCCAGTGTGAAGCCAGCTATGCCGGCTCATCGCCGCGGCAGCCCGTCCCTGGCGATCTCGGACAAATTTTGGCGACCACCACCAAAGCGCGGCCCAAGATGAGCGAGAAGAACTTGCTTCGACATCCGGAACAGTTGGGAAGCGTGATGGACCTGGTTTTTCAAATGCAATCGGTAAGCGTCAACCACTGTGGAACAACACCTTTGGAGAAGGCCATCGCCATGATTCACCGAGCGCAAAACCATCCGGGGGCGCCATGAGCACCGCCTCCACGGGAAACCCTACAGCGCCCACGAGCGCTCCGCCCGAACACTCGACGCTTCTGCACAAAATAACTTCCTGGTTCACTTTCCGGGAGTTGGGAACCGGGTTACGGGAAGAAAATTTCTTTCTTCTGTTGGCTGTGGTGATCGGGCTTTTCTCCGGGTTGGCGGTGGTTTGTTTTCGAATTGCCATTGATTGGACGCGGCTTCTCTTGTTCGGCCCTTCGTTGTTCCCGCCGGTTTTTCGATTGTTCGAGGTCCCGGTCTTGGCGGGATTGCTGGTCGCGGTGTTGGCCTTGAAGGTCTTCCCCTCCGTGCGAGGAAGTGGAGTCAATCAAACCAAGGCCGCGGTTTATGTGTCGGACGGCTACATTCCCTTCAGTACGGTGGTGGGAAAATTCCTGGTCTGCGCCTTGGCCATCGGGAGCGGACAGTCATTGGGGCCGGAAGATCCCTCGCTGCAAATGGGCGCCGGCTTCGCTTCCGCTTTAGGACGCCGCTTGCGCTTGTCCCGGGAGAAAATTCGGCTGATCGCCCCGGTGGGCGCCGCGGCCGGCCTGGCGGCGGCTTTCAATTCTCCGATCACCGCCGTTTTGTTTGTGATTGAAGAAGTGATTGGACGATGGAGCGCCGGCGTGTTGGGCGCCATCGTGCTCTCGGCCGTGTCGAGCGTGGTGGTGGAGCGGCTCTTTTTGGGAAGCGAACCGCTCTTCCGCGTGCCTCCCTACCAACTCGTTCACCCCATCGAATTGCTCGCGTATGTGATTCTCGGAATCGCCGGGGGAATTGCGTCTCTCATTTTTGTGAAACTGGTGGCCTTCTTCCGGCCCCGCGTCAAACGGCTTCCGCGCCTGACGCATTACGGTCTGCCGGCGGC
>CAZIDA010000655.1:0-1915 GCA_964537865.1 uncultured Acidobacteriota bacterium | reverse complement strand
C
Organism: uncultured Acidobacteriota bacterium; assembly: GCA_964537865.1. Lineage (GTDB taxonomy): Bacteria > Acidobacteriota > Terriglobia > JAIQFV01 > JAIQFV01 > CAZIDA01. Next base: position 1,914 of record CAZIDA010000655.1, on the reverse strand, counting down.
TAAAACATCGAAGCGGTTCTTCAAATTTCCGGCGTCGAGAGTTTGCGGATAGACGACTTCATACGGAAACTCGAATTGCTCGAACAACCATCGCAGCCAGCCGGAAGGCATCAATCCGCCATACTGATCGTACAGACCGATGCGCGTCGGCTTGATCTTCAAGGCGTCTTCTTGCGGCGGCGCCGCCTTGTCGCCGCCCCTGCGCTTCTTCTTTATGCGCCGCCGCTTTCAGCGCTTCGATGCGCTTTGGGGTGATGGTCCAAGAGTCTTCACTGCCTTTTTGAATGGAGTTGCGGCCCATCTGATAAATGTTATAGAGCAGCGTCTCGCGATTGCGCGACGCGTAATCCAGGATGGCGCGGTTCTGTTCGATCTCGTAATCGATGGACTGGCGATAGTGCCATTCTTGCGGCGCGATGGGCAGCGGCCAATCGCCCTGCGGCAATTGCTTGTCGGCGACCAGCGGAATCCGCATGGGCGTGGGATTGCCGATGATCTCCGTGAGAATGCCGATCATGTTGTGAAAGTACACGGTGGTGCGCAGCCCGCCGTCCCACCAGGTGGAATACGTGGAACCGGATCGCATCTCCGAGCCGCCTTTTCCCTCCGCCACCAGACGGCTGTGCATGGCCGTGCCCACGGCCTCGATTCCCAACGGCGCCAGCGGATCAAAATGATAATTGAACGGGTCGCGGAACGGCGGAATGAACACCACCGCTCCGGCCGGCCCGGTTTGATGATGGTTGTACATGATTTGTGGAAACCAATCGATGAACAGGACGCGATTCATGTTGGTGGTTTCCGGCATGTTGGACATGTAGGAATCGCGGTTGTCGTCGTGTCCCACGTATTTGTTGTACAGACGCGGGAGACCGGCCAGGCTGCGTTTCACCGGATCTTTTTCGCGCATGTACCATCCCGCCACGATGTCCTGGCCGTCCGGATTCGCGGGCACGCACAGCAGGATGACGTCGTTCAAAAAACGCAGCGTCTCCGGATCGTTGCGGCTCACCATTTGATAGACCATCTCGATGAGTTGCTGCGAGCCGACCGTTTCCGAGGCGTGCAGCCCACCGTCGATCCACACCACCGCTTTGCCCTCGCGAGCCAACGCGTGCGCTTGCTCGTCGGTGAGACCTTCCGCGCGCGCCAGCCGCGCAGAGATTTCACGGTAGAGCTCGAGCTTCTTCATATTTTCCGGCGATGAAAGGATCGCCATCCACTGGCGCCGCCCTTCCGCCGTGGGTCCGATGTCCACCAATTTCATGCGGTCGGATTCCGATGCCAGCTTCTTCCAGTAAGCTTCGAGTTGCGTGTAACTCGCCATCTGATAATCGTCGCCGATGTTGAACCCGAACGCTTCTTGGGGCGTGGTGATTTTGTGAACGGCTTGTTTGGGAGGTGTCTTGGCGAATGCCGGTCCGCTTGACGCCAAGATTAAGATCAACAGAAACGCGAATAAATAACGCAGCTCTTGAAGTTTCATGAGGCCGTCTCTCCTGGAATGGTTTGATTGGAGATCCTCTTCCAATTTGGATTTCTTGGTTTGCCGTGCGCCGCCGGAGAGGAAGACATTTCTCCGGTCGCTTTTGCTGGATCAGAAGACGTAATTCATTGCTGATCCGTTGCAAGCGCATAGTCATTAGCTTCGTCCCCAACGGGGACGCGGCTCTCAGCCCAGGGTCGTCCGCCGGCTCTCGCTTGCGTCCGCCGGATTTTTGGAGGATGGGCGGACTACCCTGGGTCCCAAATCCTCCCAACAACGGATCAACCCTGAAAGGGTTGTGCCAAACATTTTTTCTATTCTCGCAACAGTCGCACATGGTCGTCGCGGTGAGCACCCAAGGGAATGAAAATGATCGAAGGCGATCGAGCCGGACCGGAACATGTCCCTGAAAGAGTCTGTGTGAAAAC
>CAZIDA010000654.1:0-1916 GCA_964537865.1 uncultured Acidobacteriota bacterium | reverse complement strand
TTCCAACACACCTCCATATATAATTTTCGTCAAAATTCGCGGAAACTTTAGCTTACGAGGATCTGATGGCACACGGGTGCTAGTCTGGTGTGACCATGTGGATTTCGGTTGGAGGTCGGAGCAAAATCACGGTTTTGTACTGCGGACTTGAAACGCTTGGGTGAATGAGATAAATTTCACTGTCGATAGCCAGAAGGTACGGGGACAATGAGCCCACCAAAGAGGCTCGATGACCTGTTCCGATTTTTACGAATACAGAGTTTACCACTCATTTCCGTTCGCCAGGCTCTGCGCCGTAATTACGCTGGATGATACCCGCGAAACGGTGGCGACGGCAGTTCGCGCCCAGGGCAAATGACAGAGAACGCCGCCTTACGCGTGGCAAAACAACTAACGTCATGACAGGAGTAAGATGACGATTCCATTTTCAGGAATTCTTGAAATTGACCGTTCACGTCCCAAAGGAGGGCGGTCAACTCACGGACAGAGACAAGAGGTGTTTGGACGCAATCATGGTTACATTAGAAATTTTTCGTTATCTCTGGGTCCAACGAAAGCCGACATCTTTGTCCCTGGATCACTAATCACCGCATACAATCTGCGGCAGGGCGCTCATGTCGCAGGGAGCGCGACCAACGGCAACGGCAGGAATCCGGAAGCGAGGAGCATAAACGCTATCAACGGTATCGATCCGGAGAAATGGAAGTCTATCACCGAGTTCTCACAACATGAGGCAGTCTCACCGACCGAACTCATACGACTCGAGGGGCAGAAATCAGACCCTGCCATGAGGATCATCGATCTGTTTTGCCCACTCGGGAAAGGGCAACGCGGTCTGATTGTATCCCCACCAAAAGCGGGTAAGACAATCCTCCTCCAGCAAATCGCCCAGGCGATCAACGAGAATAATCCGGAGATGGACTTAATTGTTCTCTTGATAGATGAGAGGCCAGAGGAAGTGACTGATATGAGGCGCTCGATCAGAGGTGAGGTGTTTGCCAGCTCAAACGACAACGACCTCGCGAGCCACGTTCGCCTGGCGCAGCTTGTTCCTGAGTACGCCAAGAGAAAAGTTGAAACGGGCAAAGATGTAGTCCTTCTTCTTGATTCACTAACCCGACTCGGGCGGGCTTTCAACGTTCACCAGAAAAGCAGTGGGAGGACAATGTCCGGCGGCGTGGACATACGGGCTCTTGAAATCCCTAAGCGAATTTTCGGCGCGGCCAGAAAATTCGAAGGCGCAGGATCGCTGACCATCATTGCTACAATACTTGTTGACACAAATTCGCGCATGGACGAGCTGATATTTCAAGAGTTCAAGGGTACGGGCAATATGGAGCTCGTCTTGGACAGGGATCTTGCAAACGAGAGAATCTTCCCCGCTATCAACCTCGGCGTCTCCGGCACAAGAAGAGAAGAACTCCTCTTCGGCGATGCACTGAGAGAACATCAGGAACTCAGGCGCTCAATAGCGCGCATGTCCCCCCGGGAAGCGATGCAAACCATCCTGAAATTGGTCGGCAGGTATCCGACAAACCCTAAGCTTCTCGCCAACTTCTAGACCACAGCCGGCAGAAACTCACCGGCGGAACAAGTGTGCCTGCCAGCGGCTCCATGTTCCCATTGCGACACGATCAGTGACAACCAGTGGGATCGACATACGGCCTATTCGTGCCTCATTTCTCCCTCTGTTCTCAGTTGCCATCTCCCCCTCTGGTTTCTCCAAGGGTTTACAGCGTGTGGAGAAAGTAACACGGAATTGCGAAAATGTTACGACTTCGTGGGAGGGAGATCTCAATGCGCTGAAAACAGAGCGTATTGTTCCCTCATAGTCTGGCATACACCTTGCGACTTGTAGAATGGACGCTCTCCACCGCATGAGCCGGCCGGCAAACGGCGGTTTGGGCCAGTCGGAC
>CAZIDA010000653.1:0-1919 GCA_964537865.1 uncultured Acidobacteriota bacterium | reverse complement strand
CTGAAATACACCAGTCCGGCGATGGGCGTGATTCGTTTTACGAAGATCGGATTCCCGTATCCAAATTTCACGGCTCACTTCGTCGGAACGTTTGAGATCGTGTGCGGGCTACTGGTGCTGCTGGGACTTTGGACAAGAGCCTCTGCTCTTCCGCTCTTGATCGTGATCAGCACCGCCATCGCGACCACGAAAATTCCAGAGCTGTTTCGCGCCAGCCAGGGCTTCTGGTTCATGGTGAGTGATGCTCGCGCGGACTTTGCGATGCTTTGTTCGCTCCTCTTTCTGATTTGGATGGGCGGAGGCGGGCTTTCACTGGATTCGAAGCGGAAAGGGTAGCGACGAGAAACCGTGTGAATTCGTCCCGCGACGGCGACAACAATTCTTGAACGCACCTAATATCTATCTCCGTTCCAAGTTCTCCCTGTATTTTTTCCATCGGATACGATACAATGCCTCGCGTCGGCACTCGACTCCTCTTGCTAAGCGAGCTGTGGGACGCTGATCCCCGACAAGCATTCATTCATGTTTGCGCACGATCCGGTCACTTTCTTAATCACATTGGCAGTGGGTGTTCTGATTGGGGTCCTGGGGGCCCTCCTGGGAACGGGGGGCGGGTTTATCCTGGTTCCTTTTCTGGTGCTTTTTGCCCATATTCCTATCAAACATGCCATTGCCGCCAGCCTTGTTGCAGTCATCGCAACATCCAGTTCCGTCGCTTCCGTCAATGTTGGACGGCATCTCCCCAACATGCGATTGGGAGTCACGCTGGAACTGTCTACCGTGATGGGCGCTTTTGCGGGAAGTATCACGGCCGGATTTCTGTCCGGTCACGTTCTGGGCGTTTTATTCGGATGCTGCTTAGTTGCAATCTCCCTCCTGATGTTTCGGAAATCCGCTATGAAGACGGAGCACATTGGGCCACCCCTCGAAGGAGGCCATCTTAATGCCTCGTATTTCGATAAATCGATAAACCAGGAAGTTTCTTATGGGGTTCGTCGGCTGCCCGTGGGAATGCTGGCGTCTTTCGTGGCTGGAAATCTTTCCGGGCTGCTGGGGATTGGCGGAGGAGTGCTGAAGGTTCCGGCGTTAACTTTATGGTGCGGCGTGCCGATGAAGGCCGCGGCGGCCACGAGCAACTTCATGATCGGAGTCACGGCGGTGGCTTCGGCGTTCATTTATTATTCGCGCAACGAAGTCGACCCTCTGGTGACGGCGGCCGTGGTCATCGGTGTTTTGGGCGGATCGATTTTGGGAACGTCTTTTTCAGAACGCGTCCACAGTTTGTTGTTGACGCGAATCTTCGCCATCGTGGTTTTGGTTTTGGCTGTGCAAATGTTTTTCAAGGCGCGCTAATTCATGACTTCAAAACGAGACGCTTCACGGATCACCTCAACGTCGAACGCCGAACCCAAAATGCAGCGCGTGGTGCAGGTGACCCTGTTTACCGGCGTGACCCTCAGTTGTCTTTTGCTGTTAGTGGGCGCCGTTTTGTATTTTCATTCGCCCGACACACTCCCCAAGCATGTCCCGAACTTGTTGGCCATGCTGCGCCGGACCGCCCATTGGGATGGAGCTCACATTATCTTCTTGGGGTTGGTGATGCTCATGATTACCCCGGTGGCGCGCATGGTCGTCTTGGTGGTGGGGTTTTTGATGGAGAAGAATTGGCGATTCACGCTGGTCTCGCTGGTGGTGCTGGTGGGATTGCTCATCAGCGGAATCTATTCGATAAAATAAAGGTACCATCGCGCCTTGAGAATTCTCGTCGAATATCCACCCGATTCACCACCTTCAATCTATTTCCGCTTGTTCCGCTTGACGGCCTCGCGGCGGTCGGGTTATAAAAGTGGGCTTCAGTTTGGCCGCGCGTCCTCGTCGTCTAGCCCGGCCTAGGACATCGCCCTTTCACGGCGGTAACA
>CAZIDA010000652.1:0-1920 GCA_964537865.1 uncultured Acidobacteriota bacterium | reverse complement strand
GTCCGACTGGCCCAAACCGCCGTTTGCCGGCCGGCTCATGCGGTGGAGAGCGTCCGTCATAGATACCGCAAGGTCCATGCCAGATTCCGGATGAACAATTCCTTCGGTTTGCGGCTTCCTCTCACCTCATCTCTCCGCATTTGTAACATCTCCATGATTCTTTGTCACCTTTTCTACACACGTAATCGTCCATGAGAGAATCCAGGGAAGGACATAGCGACTGAAAACAGAGGGAGAAATGATGTGAGAATGGGTCGGATGTCGAACCCATTGGTTGTCATTCAACGTATCGGAATGCCGACCAGAAACCGCCGTTAGTCACGCTTGTGTTGCCGGTGAGTTTCCGCCGGCTGAGGTTTAGAAGTTGGCGAGAAGCTTGAGATTGGTTGGATACCTGCCGACCAATTTCAGTGTGTTTCGCATCGCTTCCCGGGGAGACATACGCGCTATTGATCGTCTGAGTTCCTGATGTTCTCTTAGTGCATCTCCGAAGAGGAGTTCTTCTCTTCTTGTGCCGGAGACGCCGAGATTGATGGCGGGGAAGATTCTCTCGTTCGCAAGGTCCCTGTCCAGCACGAGCTCCATATTGCCCGTACCCTTGAACTCCTGAAATATCAGCTCGTCCATGCGCGAATTTGTGTCAACAAGAATTGTAGCAACGATGGTCAGCGATCCCGCGCCTTCGAATTTTCTGGCTGCACCGAAAATCCGCTTTGGGATTTCAAGAGCCCGTATGTCCACGCCGCCGGACATTGTCCTTCCACTGCTTTTCTGGTGAACGTTGAAAGCCCGCCCCAGCCGGGTCAACGAATCAAGAAGAAGGACCACATCTTTCCCCGTTTCGACCTTTCTCTTGGCGTACTCAGGGACAAGCTGCGCCAGGCGAACGTGGCTTGCAAGGTCATTGTCGTTTGAACTGGCAAATACCTCACCCCTGATCGAACGCCTCATGTCAGTCACTTCCTCCGGTCGCTCGTCTATCAGGAGGATAATCAAGTCCATCTCCGGATTATTCTCATTGATAGCCTGGGCAATTTGCTGCAGGAGGATTGTCTTGCCGGCTTTCGGAGGGGACACAATCAAACCGCGCTGCCCTTTCCCCAGCGGGCAAAAGAGATCGACGATCCTCATTGCAGGGTCTGACTTCGGCCCTTCGAGTCGTATGAGTTCGGTCGGCGAGACTGCCTCGTGTTGTGAGAACTCGGTGATCGCCTTCCATTTCTCCGGATCAATACCGTTGACAGCGTTTATGCTTCTTGCTTCCGGACTCCTGCCGTTGCCGTTGGTCGCGCTCCCTGCAACATGTGCGCCTTGCCGGAGATTGTACGCCGTAATTAGTGATCCGGGGACAAAAATGTCGGCCTTCGTTGGACCCAGAGACAAGGAGAAATTCCTTATGTAACCATGATTGCGTCCGAACGCATCTTGCCTCTGTCCGTGACCTGACCGCCCCGCTTTCGGACGTGAGCGGTCAATTTCAAGAATTCCTGAAAATGGAATCGTCATCTTACTCCTATCATGACGTTAGTAACTTCGCCACTCATAAGGTGGCGTTCTCTGTCATTTGCCCTGAACGCTAACTATCGCTGCCACCGTCTTGCGGACATCATGCAGCGTTATTACGGCGCAGAGCCTGGCGACTGGAAATGAGTGGTAAACTCTGTTTTCGTAAAAATCGGAACAGGTCATCGAGCCTCTTTGGTCGGCTCACTGTCCCCGTACCTTCTGGCTATCGACTGTGAAATTTATCTCATTCATCCAAGCGTTTCAAGCCCGTAGTATAACCATGTGATTTTGCTCCGACCTCCAGACGACATTCACATGATCGCCCCGGACTAGCACCCGCAATTACCATGAGATCCTCATAAGCTAAAGTTTCCGCGAATTTTGACGAAAATTATATATGGAGGTGTGTTGGAA
>CAZIDA010000651.1:0-1925 GCA_964537865.1 uncultured Acidobacteriota bacterium | reverse complement strand
ATACTACAAGATCGTTCAATCCGGCGTGGTCGTCATCGAAGACGACGTGGAGATCGGCGCCAACTCCACCATCGACCGCGCCACCATCGGCGAAACACGCATTCGAAAAGGCGTCAAAGTGGACAACCTTGTTCAGGTGGGGCACGCGTCGGAAGTGGGGGAGAACACTCTGTTGTGCGCCCAGGTCGGTCTTGCGGGAAGCACGGTGGTGGGAAAGAACGTCATCCTGACGGGACAGGTGGGCGTGGCGGGACACTGCAAGATTGGCGACAACGTCGTGGTCACGGCGCAGTCCGGCACTCATGGCGATATTCCGGAAGGCAGCATCGTCTCCGGAAGCCCGGCCTTTGACAATCGTCAGTGGTTGCGATCGACCGCGGTCTTTTCTCACCTGCCGGAATTGCAGAGGTCCGTGCGTGAATTGGCGCGGCGTCTCGATGAACTCTCCAAGCCCTTCCCAAACGAATCAAAGCCTGAGAAGAATTCCTGGCCTTCAAAACAGAATGCCTCCCATCATCAGAAATGATGAGAGGCATGTCGTCAAGCGCATCCCCACCTTCGCTTCTATTTCTTTGTCGGGGCCGGCGCCACTTCAAAATCGCTTCGGATATATTTCGTGAGGTTGGTCGTTCCATCCCGCAACATCAACTGCAGTGTGTAATCTCCCGGCGGCACATTTTTCAACGGCACCCACATTCCCAGAGGAAGCACGCCGTTTTCAAGCTGCGGCAATTGCGTCAAGTGAGAGAGAGGAAACTGATAAACTAATTTCTCTTTCGTCATGATGGAATAACTGAGTTCGAGCTTGGGTGATTTGGAATTGGGATCCACGGCCGGATTGTATACGTTGAAGTAAAGGGCTATGGGCTCGCCCGTGTAAAATTTCCGGGTCACTCGCTGATACACCTTCATGCCGTTGAAGATCAGAGGATTGTCGTCATCCACCATTTGCGATTCCAGGGAGCTGATCAGCGTCGGCACCGCCTTGATCTCATTAGTCAGCACCAGGCTGCTGACTCCAAATTGTCCCGACCCTTTCGGTGGAATGGTGATGGCGCCTTCCGCGGTTCCTACCAAATTTCCCTGATCGTGGACGGCGACTTTGATGCGATAGTTTCCAGGCGGCAGCTTGAAATAGTTGGGAAGAGTCACCGTTGCGCCCGCGGGAATTTTCTTGAACTGCTTTTCTTCCATCTTGAAGTCGATGGTATCGCTGAAACGCGCGGCCCGCGTGCCGTCTTGCCGGAACGCCACTCCCATCACATCAATGGCGTCGGCTTGGAGATGTTTTTCCTTTTTCATCTTCAGCTTTTCGACGGGAATTTGAACGGCCACCGGCGCGCGAACCTGCCCGTTGGAGTCATAGAAATAATCCATGGTGTACTGGATCGGCAGCTCCGTGATCGGGGCCGGCGATTCGATGGCCTGGTCCAGAGGCTTCTCCGCCGGAGTTCCGGCCAGGGCATCGAGCGGCTTCTGATCGAAATAGCCCTTACGATACTTGACGCGCACACCTTTCTTCAGAACCTTCACCCTGATATCGCGAAACTTCCCATCATGAATTGTGTTGTTGGACTCGTAGCCCAAGGAGTAATAGTTGCGCATCTCCTTGTCGATTTCTTGAAGTCCCTTATTGAAGTCGTTTGAATTGCGGATATAGAAACCGCCCGTCTGCGTCGCCATGCTGAAGAGAACGTCCCTCAGATCGTTCAGCGTCAATTGATCGAAAGGCCGGTTCCCATAAGGATTGTTGTACCCGTACGGATCGTTGTAAGTGTTGTTATACGGAGCATTGGGATTGACGCCATACGGACCGTTGGGATTATTCCCATAACCTCCGGTGTTGCCACCGGCAGTTCCTCCGCCTGTGGTTCCACCTCCCCCAACACCACCTCCGCCGGCGCCGCCACCTCCAACACCTCCCC
>CAZIDA010000650.1:0-1928 GCA_964537865.1 uncultured Acidobacteriota bacterium | reverse complement strand
ATGTAGTTCTGTTCGCTGGGGCGGGCGCGGAATTCGAGCTGCTGCGCCCAACCGCGGGATGAAAAATATTCCCCGGTGAAAAGGAGATCGGCGCTGCGATTGATCGCCCAGTAGAAGGCGTCCCCAAACGTCCGGCCTTTTAGCGTGGAGTTACCCCACGAGGGAATGAGAAATCCGGTCTGTCGTTGCCGCTTGGTGACCGGGGCCGCCAAAAACGGCGAGAAAAAAATCGGCGCCCGCTTCAACTTGAACGTCGCTTGATGCAGAAACACGTCTTTGTTCACGTTCACGATCGCGCTCTTGGCTTTGAAGGACCACTTGGGCGACGTCCCCGGACAGGCGGTGATGGTTCCGTTGATGACCTTGTACTTGTTCTCGCCGATCTTCTGAATCTCCGAACCCGCAAAAAAGAAATTGCGGTCGGCCACGCCCTGGGCCTCGTAAATCACGCCGGTCTTCGAAATCAAATTCATCTTCATCCGTGAGCCGGTGATATGCTCGACGGGCCGCTCCAACCGCACATGGCCGTTGGCCTCGAGGTCTCCGGTCTCGTCGTCGTAATTCATTTCGTCGGCGAAGAACTTCATGTCCTTGTAATCGACCTCGGCGTTTCCCCAGAGTTTGTATCTGTGCTTTCCGGTCTGCTCCTGATGCAAGGCCCGAATCGTCAGGATGTCTTCACCCACCAAAAGTTGTGACGGCGGAGCGGTGTTCGATTTCGTCTTCGTCTCTTGAGAAAAAACGGTCACGCCGCTGAGCGCGCACAGCAGCGCCACCAACGCGCTCATCTTGCCGAAAAACGAAATGCCGGATGAAAAAGAGAACATCCGAAGAGGTGAGTGAGGTCGGACCGCGAAATTTTTGGGTCTGGCAAACACGAGGATCAACTCAGCGAGCGCTCCGGAAGATAGAAATCTCATCAAGTGTCCCGGGATTGCATCAAAGCACAACTCCTGCCCCGACATCTCGGATCTTCAGACAGGATTCTAGGGAGGCCTTCTCGAACAGATTTTCTAAAAGTCTTAACGCGCGGTTACGTTAACACGATTAAATGGCCTTTTCAACCGCATTCCCTGACGCAAAATTCGTCCACCGGGAAGCGCGCGAGATCGATTCCTTCAACCGCAAGATCGCCTTGACGCCGTCGAGGCCGGTGTTTTTGAGGACAAGGATCAAGGCGCGCTGGAGCGTCGAACCGCCGAAGTCGCTCTCAAGGAGCGAGAAGTTCTTCACCTTTGGAGATGGCGTTTGATTCTGTATGGGAGATTATGTAGAATCGGTCGAGTTTCGTCAGTCCCGAGTTTGGCGTGGCCTCAATTCCCGGCGTTGACAGATTACGCAATCGAGTGGTGCTGTTGGAAAAGTGAGCAACTTCGTGCAATGTCCTCAATGCGGTTTTCTGGAATTCGATGAGCACACCGGTTGTACGGTCTGTGGTTTCCAGTCCCAGGCGGCGCTTCAAACGGGGAATCCGGAATTCCAATCCGATGAAAACAACCTGATCGAGTTCCCTCACAAGAAGAAAGACGCCGAGAATCCGGCCACTCGACGAGAGTCGCCTCTCCCCAAAGTGGACTTGCCGCTGTTCGACGGCGTGAGCGGCGCGGCCTCCGGGCCGACGACCGAGGCCAATCAGAATTTGTGGCGCGAAGAATTGCAGGAAAAATTGCGGCAGTATCGCGCCAAACGTGGAGGACAGAAGAAGAACAGCCTCCTCGACGACGATATTTCCGAACTGGAGAAAAGATTTCCAAGCGGTTCGAAGCCCGTCGCTTCCAACCCGGAATCGATGAGCGCGCTCGACGACATCTTCAAAATCCAACCCACTCCCGCCGTTCCGAATATCGAACTGGATCTCCCCCCGGCGGTCGCGCCGACTCCAACGCTTGAGGCCGTGCATCCCGAGGGAGACCAACTCAGCACTAAGT
>CAZIDA010000649.1:0-1936 GCA_964537865.1 uncultured Acidobacteriota bacterium | reverse complement strand
CCCCTTCACGCCGTAATCCAATTTCTCAAAAGATGATCCAGTTGCTCCGTGGAGACGGGCCCCTGGTCGGCGATGCGTTTGATTTCGTTGGTGACCGCGCGGAGCTGTTCATCGCCGAAGTGCAAGCCCAGTTGCCGAGCGCGATCCTGGATGGCGTTCTTTCCGGTCAGGCGATGCCCGATGGAAATGGTGCGATCCAAACCAAAATCCGCCGGATCGATGATTTCGTAACAGCCGGGATTCAGCAGCACCGCTTTGGTGTGCATGCCGGCTTTGTGCGTGAACGACGTTTCCCCGGTGATGTAATTGTTGAAGGGAATCTTGACGTCCACCATCGCCGCGACCATGCGCTCCAGGTCGCGCAGCATGGGGAGGCGATATTTTTTCACGAGCTGCGGATCCAGCCCGTACATGCGCGCGATGAGCCCACCGAGCGGCGTGATGCCGTTGCGTTCGCCGATGCCGAGAATGGACGTGTCGATGTGCGTGGCGCCGGCTTCCAGCGCCGTGAAGCTGTTGGCGATGGCGCAGCCGGTGTCGTTGTGGCCGTGAAACTCGATGTCGGCGTGGAGGAATCGTTTCAACTCGGAGACCAGCGCAAAAATCTGTCGCGGCGTCGCGACGCCCACCGTGTCCGCGAGGCCCACGCGGTTGACGCCCATGGCGTCGACAGCCTGATAGACGCGCAGCAGATCGTGCTCGTCGCTGCGAAAGGTGTCTTCGCTCGAGAAACGCACCTCGCAGCCGCTCGCTTTGATGAAGTCAATCACCTCCCGCGCACTTTCGATAATCTCCTCGATGCTCTTGCCGTGCGAGAATTTTCGCAGCATCGACGAGGTGCCGAACAGGATGTCGACGCCATCAACGCCGGTGTCGACGGCCTGCTTCGCGTCGTCCATGTGGCAGCGCGTGTGCGTCAACACCTTGAGACGACGCTTCTTTTTGCAAATGGCTTTAGCGTCGATGAACGATTGCGGCGACGCCACCGGCGAGGTCAGCTCGATGTACTCGATGCCGAACTCGTCCAGCGCGTCGACGATTTCCAGTTTCTGGCTGGTGGTGAAATGCGCCCGGGCAAACTGCTCCCCTTCGCGCAACGTCGATTCGATGATTTTGAAATCCGTCAATGACATGGTTCCCTCAGTGGGGCAGACACTCTTGTCTGCCCCCGAAAACAGAAGAAATGCTTAACACAACCCCTTCAGGGTTGAATCGTTAAGAAAAACAAATTCGACACCCAGGGTGGTCCGCCTAAGAGCCGGCGGACAACCCTGGGCTATTAAAGGTGTCCCCTTCGGGGACAAAAACGAGTTCGGCTCAACTGCTTAATCGTCTTCATGCCCTGGGGTGGTCGCCGCGGCGACCATGAGCAACTGCCCCGAGAATAGCCAACGCAGATGCTTGGGTAGCCGCGGTGCGGTTTATGCACCGCGGACTCCTATTAATCGTGTCAGGCGTCATTTTCATGCCCTTCGGTAGTCGCCGCGGCAAACCACCGCACTCCATAAGTGCACGGTGGCGAACTTAAATATATTTTGGAGAGAGAGGATTGAAGGGAGGGCCGCGTCGCCAAAAAAAATCGGCGACGCCAGGTCGCCGATTCGTTTGATGAACTGATCCGCGCGCGAGCGGCGCGAACCGGATTCACGAAAGTCTTCGACGAAATAGCGCTCCAGTCCCCCGCGGGGGAATGACAGTCCGGCAAATCTTATTTGCCGGCCCAACCCGTGGGTGTGAAGATCACGCGCACGGATTTCGGCGATGCCGCCCCTTCGACGTCGCGCCCGGGTCTTCCTCCCGCACCGCGCGCCGTGTACTCTTGCTGCGTCGCTCCTCTATCTCGCAAAGCTTGCCAAAGATCGTTGGACGAATTCTCGTCCTTCTAATAATACTAAGTTAAGTAATCAAGATGTGTTTTCAAATTGCGCACCGCACC
>CAZIDA010000648.1:0-1939 GCA_964537865.1 uncultured Acidobacteriota bacterium | reverse complement strand
GACCACCGCACTCAAGATGAGCCCATTCCAGGACGCGGCGAGGGCGAGGCTTTTTTGCGAGGAATTCAAGAATCGCGCAGATTGGCAGAGCCTCTGCGTTCTGACAAAACGCCGCTGCCTTCATTGGCCGAGGCCACCTCGGCATCGCTTCCAGTTTTCTTCGAGATTCCTTCCTTTCGATTTGATATCCTTCCACGTTCGTTACCGTTTGACAGCAGCCAGCGTCGACAACCGGCCTCAGGCCGCAACGCCGAAGTCCATCGAGTCTTTCGAGTCCGCCCATGACCGCCAGCGAGAACACGAGGCCGTTGATTCTCAGCGCGTCGACGCTCATGTACGGCGCGACCACCTTCATCGGGGCCTTTCTGCTTTTTCAAGTGCAACCCATCATCGCCCGGCTCATCTTGCCTTGGTTTGGCGGATCGGCGGCCGTGTGGACCACCTGTCTGTTGTTCTTCCAATTGGTTCTCTTGCTCGGCTACCTCTACGCCAATTGGCTGATCACTTCAGTCGATGCGCGATGGCGATTTTTGATTCATGGCGCTCTTCTTCTTTTCAGTCTGGCGTTCCTGCCGATTATTCCCGGCGCCGCGTGGAAACCCACTTCGACGGGAAGCCCGGCGCTGTCGATCCTCGCGCTTCTCTCTGCCTGCATCGGACTTCCATACTTCTTGTTGTCGACAACCAGCCCGCTGCTGCAAGCGTGGTACACGCCGTCGGCGCGGGGTGAAGCGCCCTATTACCTTTATTCCGTTTCGAACTTCGCGTCGCTGTTGGCGCTGGTGAGCTATCCGATTGGAGTGGAACCTTTCCTCACGCGGCGAACTCAAGCGGTGATATGGTCTCGCTCTTACGCCGTTTTCGCATTGTTGTGCGGCATCATTGCATGGCAGGCGTTCAAGCGAAGGGAAGCGGGACAAGCGGAGACGCCAAAGACCGGTGAGATGAAGTCAGCGGAAAGTGAGGCAATCTCGTCTCCCGGCTGGAAGCGCCGACTCCTGTGGGTGTCGTTGGCTTTGTGTCCTTCGATTCTCTTGCTGGCGATCACGAATTTTCTCAGCCAAGATGTGGCGGCCATCCCGTTTTTGTGGATCCTGCCGTTGAGCATTTACCTTTTCACCTTTGTTCTTTGTTTTGGGTCCGGACGTTGGTATCGCCGCGCGCTGTTTCTCACCTTGTTGCCGGTCGTCATCACGGCAATGAGTTACTGGATGCTGACGCAAGAAGGTGTCGGCGGCTTGCGAGTGACCTTGGCGCTGTTCAGCATCAGCTTCTTCGTTTGTTGCATGGTGTGTCACGGCGAATTGGTGCGGCTGAAACCTCCGGTGCGCTACTTGACGACGTTTTATCTGATGATCGCGCTGGGCGGGGCGCTGGGCGGAATTTTCGTGGGCTTGGTGGCGCCGCACGTCTTCCCCGGTAATTTTGAGTTGCCGATCGGACTGACCTTCTGCGGTTTGCTGGGTCTGATCATTCTCTTTCGCGATCCGGAGAGCCGTTTCTATCACGGTCAGGCAAGGCGCCAGTGGACGCTCTTCTTGATTGCGCTGATTGCTCTCGTAGGATTTCAGGTAAAGGCGATTCGCGGCTGGACGTCAAGCGCGCGCCTGATGGTTCGGAATTTTTATGGCCGCTTGTGGGTAGGCGATTTTGGAGGTCCGGGCGACAAAGAAGCGTTTCGAAAACTTCGAAACGGCGTCATCAATCACGGCGAGCAATGGCTCAGTGCCGATCGTCGCCGCGAGCCCACGACCTACTACTGCCGCGATTCCGGAATCGGACTGGCGATTCAGGAGCTGGACAATCAAGGGCCTCTCAAAATCGGAGTTGTCGGATTGGGCGCCGGGACGCTGGCCGCCTACGGGCGCGCCGGCGATGATTTTCGATTCTACGAAATTAATCCCTTGGTCATCCAAGTGGCACGCACTCAGTTCACTTA
>CAZIDA010000647.1:0-1943 GCA_964537865.1 uncultured Acidobacteriota bacterium | reverse complement strand
CCAAACGCAACTCACGATTGAACACCGTTCACCCCCTGGCGATCAGTCGATCTTCTCTCCGCCTGACACGTTGAATAATAGACAGGATTTTTCGGCTGTCCCCTCAGCCCAGATGCAGCAATTGACTCACCACCGGGTCGCGACGCACTCGCCAGATTTTAGCATCAAGGTAGTAGTGAGTGAAAGCCACTCCCCAAAACAGCGCCAGGGCCATGGCATGTGGGCCGGCGGCGCCGCCCTCCATTTCCAAAAACGAACGCGGCACTTCGTAAAGAAATCCGAAGGCCAGCCCGAACACGGCGTAGAGCAGAAAGGTTTTGTTGGCTAACGCCGCGATGCTGGACCGCGTCGATGCTTGCGGCTGGTGGTACTTGTTGGAATTGTAAAACCAAACCAAGCGGTGATACTGAATGTTATGTGGCAGCGTCAGCAAAGGCGCCAGCGCCAACGGAGTCAACCTGGCGCGCATCACTACTTCGATGACAATCCAATGCAGCGAAATGCAACCCGCCATCAGGAGATACTTCGGAAGATTCATCGGTCGTCTTTCACCGACATTCTTGATTTGCCGGCCCAGCCACAGGAAGATGACGATCAGCATTCCGCCAAACAAAACCTGATCGATTCTTTCCTGCCAATGCTGGCTCAGGCCAAAAGGAAGCCAGTCGCGCGCCGGGCCGTAATTGATGATCATCGCGACGAACGGATACCACAACACGTAAACCAAGAACAAGTAATCCAGGGCATTGTCATAGGGCGCCAGATCGTTGTTTTTCTTTTTGTAGAATACAACGAAGCGGTGATACTGCTTGATCAAGTGAAAGTACGCCCAAACACTCGCAAACAGGAAAAACGACTTGGCAAGAAAAGACCATTGCGTCCATCGCGTCGCCATGACCAGGAGAGGGCCGACCGCAAACAAAAACACTGCTCCGTAGAGGAGTCGACCGCGGCGAGCCCGCTCCTCCGCATCCAAGTACGTCCGGGAGATGGTCCCCCAGATATGAGGCCCGTCAAAAATGATCGCCCAAATCAAAGTGAGGTAGATCAGAGAGACGCCGGCAAGACGATTCAGCGCCAGCAGCAGATATGCGGCCAAGGGGCTTGCGATGAAATAAATCAGGTCCTCACGCCGACTGACAATCCAGTGGGTGTTCAACAGTGAATTCCGAGCCAACGGGTAGGGTGCACTCGACATGGCGGCGCTCCTTCCCGAATTTTCCTCAGCGAATTTGTCCAAGATTCAACGCCATTTCCTCCCCGCCTCCAATCGGGAAGAACTCCATCTCACAAAAAATCGGAGGGGCGTGAGGGAGGCACGAACAAATGGGAATACTCAATCGAAATGAAAGCAGCGGGAGCGGGACGCGCCGCCCCCGGGAAATTGCTATTCGCCGCCGCGCGGGTTCTCGCCGGAAAGTTTGGCGTCTTTGGGAATGCTCAAATAACCGGACACCTTGTTCTTGTTCACTTGGTAAACCACGATTTCATAGCGCACGTGATTCTTCCCAACAAGGAACTGGACCGGCTCGTCGACGTTTCGGTTCTTCTTCTCCAAGGAATTATCGTCGACCGAAACCATGATGGAGTACCTCTTGTGTTTGTGGTCGGCTTTGAGCAAACGAAGCGAGATGTCGCCCACCTTCTTGAACCCTTGTTTTCGATCCAGCTCAAATTCGATGTAATTCCGCTCGCCTTTCCGGCGGAGTTCATTCACCTCCTTGGCGTTATGAGCGATCTGCGTGCTCAGCGTGTCGCGCACATCCAGCAATTCACGCCGCGCGCTCTCCAAATCCTTCTTGGTCTTTTCCACGTCCGTCTTGACGTTGGAAACCTCGCCACTCACGGCGCCGAACTTGGTGCTCGTTTCCTGCTGCAACTGATTCACCTGCTCGGCTTCGGCCTTCGTGGAGATCTTTTGCTGAAGGTCTTGAGCGGTCTGT
>CAZIDA010000646.1:0-1946 GCA_964537865.1 uncultured Acidobacteriota bacterium | reverse complement strand
GTCCGGGGATTGGCGAATGCCGGGATCCACGTGAAACGAGTTCCTGTGAACGTGGAGGAGTTGCGAGCGTGGTGCGAATCACGCCACTTGCCTCTCCATGCGTCAGCCCGCGCGAAGTTTGTCGCTGAACAATTGTACAGGCAAGGAAACCGAAAGACAGATTGAGATCGTGCCCTATCTTGAATCCGCAATTGTTCGCAGTCGTCGTCATTTCTCATTGCCAAGCGGGTAGCCCGCCCGCGTTCTTCAAGGGCGGGGTTCTTCTGTGCGAACGGAAAAGTCGTGCGGGTTTGCAAGGTTTCTCGCGAATGCTCTGAAGAGCCGCAGCCTTCCTCCGCGCGAACGTGCCCCCGCCGCACTCCATATCGAAGAGCGCATGCCGCAGACCCGCCACGCCTCCGCGAGGGTTAGGAAGCCGCGGGATGACCTGAGTTCGCGTAATGCTGTTGGGCCCAGACGACGGTTGCGGCCGCCGCTTCGTCCACGTCGGTGGGCTTCACTTGAAATCGTTCGCGAAACCGCTGATCACTGATCACGAACGGCTCCTCCCATTGGTACAGCATCTCGTCCACTTCTCGCACCAGCGGAACGAAGACGCCAATGGCTTTCACCATCCACCGGGGCACTCCGGCCAATCTGATCTCCCGCTCCAGCTTTTGCGAAAACCTAGCCACGAGCTCTCGCATGGTTCCCGCCGGCGCACACGGAAGCATCCAAGGTTGACCGTACGCATCGGCTTCCGCGCAACCGAGAGCCATCAAGCCAGCGGCGACATCCGGAATGTAGTGATACGTGTGAACCATGTCCGGGTTGACGAGCATTCGCGCCGTTTTGCCTTTGAGCGCCGGACGCCAAAACTGATCTCCGAGATGTGTGAGCGTGCCTCCCGGCCCGTAGAAATCCGAGGCCCGTCCAGAGGTGGCGAGCACGTCGCCGCGACGATGAGCCTCGAACAGGCGTTCGGCGGCCCGCGCTCGAATCTCTCCCTTGCGGCTGCAAGGATTGGGCGCCGTCTCTTCGTCGAGCGGCCGACCGCCGGGCCGACCCAGCATGTAAACGTTGTCGAGCACGACCAGACGAGCGCCCGCACGCCCCGCTGCCGCGATCAGGTTGTCCATGTAGCGCGGCACGAGATCGGCCCAGAGTCGGGCGTCGTACGGCGGATTCATGCAATGATAGACCGTCGCCGCGCCCTGTGCCGCTTGGGAACAGAAAGCCGGGTCGGTGGCGTCTCCTTGAATCATCTCAGCGCCCGGCGGCGCAGCTCCTGGCGATCTCTTCGCGATTCGCACGCGCTTGCCGGCTTCGAGAAGTTGTCGCGTGAGCCGCAGCCCCACTTGGCCCGCGCCAAAGAGAACATGGAGTTCGGCGGTCATGTCTCAGCTCCTCCTCGTGCTAGCGCCATCTGACCATGATTTCATTTCTTTTCATGGCTACGCATCGGATTCATGGTGGCAATTGAGGCGGAGATTATTCATCCCGCCCCCAAGAAGTGCAAGTCAACGCGAGACCTTCCTGTTCTCACCGGGTGCCCTCTGGCTTGGGCAACAGTCCGCGAAGACGTGCCCTCTTCATCCGAGGCTTGCTAGCGCTGCCAAGTGCTCTCAGCGCAGGCAGTGGCCTTTGCGCGTCTTCAAGACATCCGCCGAACCAGCACGAGTTTTCAATACCTCACGGAAAAGCTTCGCCCACGCCGCGCCAGGCGTGGGCGAGCTACCACGCTTACAGGCTGCAAGAATGCTGGCCGAACCGATTGCGCGCACGCACGACTGCGCTCCCACTCGGCAGCGGCTGTCAGGTGCAGCGCATGTAGAACGAATACCTCCCTTGATTCAGGTGGTTGAAAAGCCCATGTCGTAAGAAGCGCATAAGTCTGGATTGGCGGCAGGAGGCACAACTGGTAACAGTCCATATAGACATCGCCTCCGCTGTGCTCGCGATTAGGA
>CAZIDA010000645.1:0-1956 GCA_964537865.1 uncultured Acidobacteriota bacterium | reverse complement strand
AGGCGGGTCGTGAGATATCCCATCTCTTCGGCATCCTTGGAACTCAATTCGCCCAATCGAGCCTTGAACTTGGCCTCCTTCATGGCGCGCTGGTAGCCTTCATATCGGCGGGCATACCAAGGCATTCGAAGATTTCCCACAAAGCCGATTTGCCGATGCCCCAAGGCTTGCAAATATCGCGTCAGTTCATAGGCGCCGCCAACGTCATCGAAATAAACGCCGCCGCCTTGCTCCGGAGGGCGCTCTCCAACAACGTTGTTTCCCAAGGTCACCCAGGGAATTCCGCGATGGTTTAAGAGATTCAGAAGATTTTGAGAATTGGTTCCCGCGACAATGACGCCGGAAATGATTTTTCGGCGTTGCAGGATTTCAGGCAGATTCAACTCATCGGCGGTGAGCGACATGGAGTAGTGATATGGAAGGAACAGGAGAGCGTAGTCGTGTTCGGCGCAATACGCCTCTGCGCCCATCAGCACGGCCGAATGAAAGGGATGCAAAACATCGCGGTTGCTGAGAAGGAACGCGATGATTCGGGATTTCTTGCCGCGATCGAGATCGAATCCCAAGCGGACGGCGGCCTTCAAAATGCGCTCCCGGGTCGGCGGCGTGACCGTGGCTCCACCGGTAAGAAGACGCGACACCGTGGCGGGGCTGACCTTCGCCATGCGGGCCACGTCTGCAAGCTTGAGTTTTCGGTTTCGTCGTTTCATCTGCGCAAATCTCCAGACGGCCAATGAGGATACCACAGCGCTGTCCCATAAAACAAAGCGAAGCGGCAAGGTGCGGCGAAGACGTTCAACGTCAAGGCCGGGAGCATTTTCAGAGTCCGGGCATGCTGCAACGCCTAGCCCGGGAAGCGAGGGTTGAAAGAAATATGAACGCGGGGCGCTCTTATGGCGACCCTATCCGATTTAGGCCCCGACCAAATTTCGCTTGACGGAAGGTTTGAGTTTTGTCAAAGTGTTGTTGCGAATGATTCGCAATACGACATGATTTTTTCAAGGCACCTTAAAGAGCGGCGCCGGCTCACGAGACAGTTGGAAGCATACGGTCTTCGTATGACTCGACAGAGAAGGGTGATTGCCGAAGTCCTTCAGCGGGCAGGCGAACATCTCGATGCGACGGAGGTTTGGCGCCGAGCTCGGCAGAAGCTGCCGGGTCTTCATCTGGCCACCGTGTATCGCAGCTTGGAGTCGCTGAAGAAGCTCGGCATCATCGATGAGGTCGATCTCATGCATATCAATGGGACAGGCCATTACTACGAGGCGCGGACCAAAATCGATCACCTTCATTTCATGTGCCAGAAGTGCGGGAGGGTTCTTGAAATTCAAACGCCGCTTTTCAGGAGATTGAAAGGACAGATTGAAGGTCGCCACGGACTCACGGTCCGCGTGGCCCGGCTGGAGTTGGGCGGACTGTGTGGTCGCTGTGCGCCTAAAGGCAAAGAGGCAAGAAGACTTTCGGCCTAATACTGAATCCCAACAGGATTGACCCCAGTTGCGTGAACAACCGGGGTCATGAACGACGGCTCGCGATGTGGCACACCGGCAAACCGCGTCTTTTGTTTTCTACCACAAAAGCGCAGTCCCCGCAAGCCGCCGAGAACTCATCAATACACATCGAGAAAAGGAGAATTCTTCATGAAGTGTCGATCTGTATCAACAGGTGGAGTGCGGCGTGATTCGGCAAAGCGGCGCGTCGCCGGTGGATTGTTGATTTTCTTCTTGATGACCGTCGTGTTCCGCGTCCGGCTTGCCCGCGCGCAAGAGAACCCCTACATCGTGACGTACGATCATTATCTTGAGGAGCCCGGCAATCTGGACATCGAATATTTTTCGACCCTCGGGTCACGGCGCGGGGGCAACGCCTTTCATTCCTTTTGGGCCGAGTTCGAATACGGAGCCACGGCGTGGTGGACCACGGAGTTTTATCTGGACGGCCAAACCACCTTCAGTG
>CAZIDA010000644.1:0-1981 GCA_964537865.1 uncultured Acidobacteriota bacterium | reverse complement strand
TGGGCCTCGTCCACTCCGAAGGACGACTCCTTCTTTTCCATCAAGCAATGGTCCAATGGCGCCGGAGGCTTCACGGCGTTTCGCTTGACCAATCGCTCGCCACAATCGGTTTCCTTCTCCGTGGAAGCCTTCAACTCGGAAGACCGCCCCGCACCGGTCTTGATTAACGAAGAAAGCAAAGTTGTGCCGCGATTGTCCGGGACGATCCCCGCGCATTCTTCGATCCTCATTTCCACGGCAGGCGGAAAAACTTCAAACGCCACTGAGAAAGGTTGGGCCCGCGTGAGCGCCGACCGTCCTATCGACGTGAGCGCTTCCGTGTGGGCTTTGGATGGCGGCAAGGGCGGCGGCGATTGGAAGCATGTGGATGACGCCGATCTCCCGCGCCCTTCGACGACGCGCGGGGCCACCGGCCTGTTTCACGTTCAGACGGCCGACGTGCTGCGCCGCCACGAACTCAACTTTGGCGTGGCGGTCGACAACTTTGACCGCATGCCCGGCGATCTCGACATCAACAACTATGATGTCACTTTTGCATACGGTCTGCTCGATCGCTTGGAAATCTCCGGAATGTTCGAAGCTCAGAAGGCCGTTCACGTGGGCCAACCCAACATGCTGAGCACGTACCAGCCGCTCTCTCAACCTTTCTATCCAGGCACGACACTTCGCCGCTTGCAACTGCACACCGCCAACGGATTCATTCCGTGCGCGGCCTGCCGCCCCGGTTATTACAACGACATTCCCCTCATCAGCGGCAGGAATTTTCAATCTGATGTCGGCGACATTTACATCAACCTCAAAGGACAATTCCTTTCGCAGTCCCGCGGAAGCCCCATCAGCCTGGCGGCCGACGTTTACTTCAAGCTCCCCACCACGTACGATCCAAACCGATTGGATCGAGGGCGCGGCACGGGAGCGTTCGGTTCCGGCGCGGACTTGATCTTCAGCCGCACCTGGAACGACCTGGTGGGGACTCATCTCAATGCCGGATACTTGTTGCTGGCGCCGCCGAAACTGAACGGCTTTGAAGTCATGCGGCCTCGCGACGAGTTGAATTTCGGCTTCGGCTTCAACGTTCCCAGCAGCGGACGCGTGCAGTTGATCGGCGAATTGTTGAGCACCGTTTACGTAGGCGGCGGCACGCCCAATACCACCTTCGGCGCCGCCGATCCGGTGGACGGCGTGCTGGGATTAAGATTTCTTCCAAACCGCTGGCTCTCGGTGGACGCGGGCTATCGGCGCAATTTGAATCAGTTCAGCAGCGGCTTCGGCGATGGAAATGGATTTGTCGCGCAGATTCAATTCCATCACTTGCCGCCGGCGCCGCCTCCGGTGAATCATCCGCCCACGGTGACTTGCTCCGCGTCGCCGACTACGGTGACGGTGGGACAGCCCGTCGAGTTGAGCGCCGTCGGCTCGGATCCGGACAACGATCCGTTGACGTATGTCTGGCACGCGGATCAGGGGAAGATCACTCAGAATAACGCCAACGCTACTTGGGACACCACGGGGGTCGCTCCGGGCACGTACGACTTGACGGTCCACGTGAGCGATGGACGAGGTGGAACGGCCGATTGTACGACTCCGGTGACCGTTCAAGCGCCTCCGCCGCCGCCCAATCATCCGCCCACCTGCGATCTCACGGCGGATCGAACCTCGCTCATGTCCGGTGAAAACACCCAGCTTCACGCCAATGGTCACGACATCGACGGCGATACGATCCAGTACCGCTGGAGCGCCTCGGCCGGACAGATCACCGGCACTGGCGACACCGTGACGTACGAGGCTGACGGACCCGGCACAGCCGCAGTCACCGTCGTCGTGGATGACGGCAAAGGCGGCACGAACACGTGCAACCTCTCGATCAGCGTTCAAGCGCCTCCGCCGCCTCCGCAAGCGCAACACTTGAACGATCTCTTGTTCAAGCGGAACAGTTCGCGCGTGGACAATGTGGCCAAGGCGCAACTCGACGATTTCGCGT
>CAZIDA010000643.1:0-1988 GCA_964537865.1 uncultured Acidobacteriota bacterium | reverse complement strand
CCTGGGCTGTTGGACGTTTCCCCTTCGGGGAACGGCATCGGTAGCCCGCCCTTGGGCGCGGCGGCGGAGCAAACCATGAAACAAGTTTTGGTAGCGCCGCCCGCACGAGCCGCAGCCTGCGTCCACAGAGCAGACTTGGCTGCGCTACCAGATCTTTCACTGTCCCAGCCCCGTCAGGATTTTTTTTCGGAGTTTGTCGTCGGTCGTATCGCGCAGGGCTTGTTGCCACTGAGCGCGGGCTTCGTCGGAGCGATTCAGGGATTTCAAGGTGAGGCCCAGTTGCCATCGCGCTTCAGCGTCCTGAGGATGCAGTTGCAGTAATTGATTCCATCCCTTGAATGCTTCTTGAAAATCTCCTTGATCCATATCAAGCCGCGCCATGTTGTAAAGAGCCGCCGGTGAAGTCGGATCCAGCGACAGCGCTTTTTGGAAATTCCGTCGCGCCGCGGGCAGCCGATGCAGGCGATATTCCAGCGCCCCCAAGTTGACGTAGGCTTCGACCAAGCGCGGATTGAGTTGGATGGCGCGCTGGAAATTGGCGCGCGCGGCGTCGTCCTTCGAGAGTTCCGTCCGCGCCAGCCCCAGATTATTAAAGATGATGGCCCGAGCCGGATTCAACTTCGCGGCCCGCTCGAATTCAACTTCCGCCTCCGCGTAGCGATGATGATTGGAAAGCGCCAGGCCGAGATTATAGTGCGCGCTCCAGGAGTCGGGCCGATACGACTCCGCGCGCCTCCACAACGAAATCGAGGTGGCCCACACGGTATTCTGCCAGATGTTCGACGCCAGGAAGAAAACCAACACGACGCCGATCACGCCCGCGCGCCATGTTTTCCGAAGCCTGTTCCGCGCAATCGACAAAAGAAGCAGCGCGGCCAGCAGACAAAATCCAATCGACGGCACGTACATGTAGCGGTCTTGAACCAGATACTCTTCATTGAACGCTTTGAGATTCAGAACCGGCAGCATCGGCGCGATCCACAGAAGCAAGCCGAAAAGCCCCGCCGGAAAAAGACGGTCGCGCAACTCCTCGTCGAACGATCGCCACCATCGCCACGCGACGGCCGCCAGCGCGATCAGCAAAATCACCGGTCCCCAGAACGCCATCGACGCCAGCGTGCGCACAAAATAGACGTTGTAAAAGAGGCTGAGCCGAAACGGAAAGACCAGATGCCAGAGATACGCGAGAAACACCTGCGGCACGCTGATCCAGGCGATGAAGTTCGTCAGCCCGACATCGAACGGATGCTTCCACGTAATCAATCCGAGCACTTCATACCGCGCAACGAGATACAGAAGAGCGATGACGATGAATCCGGAAGCGCGCCGCAAGGTCACTCCAATGCGGTGAGCAAGGCTCGGCGGCTTCGTCATACTCTTGAAATCTCGAGAAAATAATTCCCAGCCCAGCACGATGAGCGGCAAGCTCAGCGCGTTTTCTTTGCACAGCGTGGAAAGCGCAAAGGCCGCCAGCGAAGCCGTCCACGCGGCTCGCGATCCGGTCCGTCGGGCGCGATGATAGAAGTAGAGCGACGGCAAGAAAAAAAACGCCACCAACGGGTCGGGCGCCGCGCTCACCCAGGCCACCGACTCCGTGTGAATGGGATGGACCGCAAACATCCCGGCGCTCAACGCCGCCAGCGATTTCAGGCCGGTGAATTCCTGAATCGCCCAGAACACCCACAGCGTCGTCACCAAATGGAGCAGCACACTCAGCAAATGCCAGCCGGGCGGCCACAGTTTGAAGAGGTGGTAGCCGAGACTCAGCCACACGGTGAAGATGGGCCGGTAGTACGGAGGCGGAATGTCGGAGGAATACGCTTTTTGAAACGACCACACGTCGGTGGTGAAGGCTTTGTCCCAATCGAGTGGGCCGCGCAGGCTGGGGTTGTTCAGAATCTGTTTGGTGTCGTCGAAAACAAATTCGCCGTGCAGCGCATTGGCGTAGGCCAGCAACACCAGCAGACTCAAGGCCAGGAGAATTTTGA
>CAZIDA010000642.1:0-1992 GCA_964537865.1 uncultured Acidobacteriota bacterium | reverse complement strand
CGGTGTTCCGGCAGAACCAGCGCGGAGCACAGATAAACGGCGTCGTACTTCTTGCCGCGAGATGTTCTGTCGAGCAGCGCCTTTTCACCGATCTCTCCCGCAAGGAATTCTTTCATGATCTCCCGAGTGGTCGGGATCAGCAGCACCCACGCGACCGGGCCGTGGCGGTCCCGCTTTTCGCTGAGCGTGGACGGATGAATCTTCTTGAGCTGCTCGATCACCGTTGGCGTGACGAGAAGTTGACCGGGATCGCGCTTGGCGCCAAAAACCCGATCCGCCAATTGAATCATTCGCTGGAGATTCGTTTTGCGCATCGGCCCCATTGTCGCATGAAGTTGATATAATTCATCCGCAACCCTGCAATTCATCCGTTGAGGGGCTTTGGTAGCCGCGGTGCGATTTATGCACCGCGGGTCACGGTTAGTTACTATATTTTACGGTCATTCGTAATTCATTCACCGAGGAGGTCCGTTCCATGAGCGCGCCGATTGTGATTGATAAGAAGAAAACAGCATTAGTGGTCATCGATCTTCAGAAGGGAATCGTGGGGATGCCCACGCAACCGCACGAATCCAAACTCGTCGTAGCGAACGCCAGCCAAGTGGCAAAAGCGTTTCGCGAAAATCAAATGCCGGTGTTTCTGGTGCGCGTGACGCCTTCCGCCGATCAGAAAGATCGGCTCGACCCAATTCTTGACGCCCAAGCCACCATGAGTTTTGGTGCGACTTCGGATTGGAGCGTCATCGTTTCCGAGATGGGACCGGCGCCTTCGGATTTCGTGATCACCAAACGACAGTGGGGAGCGTTTTACGGCACGGAGTTGGACTTGCAATTGCGCCGGCGACGAATCGAGACCATCGTGCTGTGCGGCATCTCGACAAACATCGGCGTCGAGAGCACGGCGCGCTGCGCGTACGAGCTGGGCTACCAGCAAATCTTCGTTGAAGACGCCATGGCGGCGCGATCCAAGGATGAACACGAACACACGCTGAAATTCATCTTTTCGAGAATCGGGCGGATTCGAAAAGCCGCCGAGATTTTGGCGGCGCTGAAATAATTGATGGAGCGGACAAGAATAGAGGCTTCAAATTGTTTTGCGCCAAATGGCGCTGACAATCCGCCTGTTCAGCCGCGCGACAGATCGAGATGAACCATCTCGCCTTGCTGGTTCAAGTATGCGGCTTTCAATCCCGCGGGGTCGGCGACATACAATTCGATGCGCCCGCAGTCGACGCAGGCTTTCCCACGGATTTCCCCGACGAACTTGCCAGACCCTAAAAAACCACGCCACAGATAAAATCGCAGCCATCCCAAAATGGAAAGATACTGGGGCCTCAAACGCCCCGAACTGACAAATCGGGTTGAACCGCAAGACGGACACTGGTCGGTCATAAGGCGCCTCCTTTTTCGAAAGACCGGGTGCGACAAATCTGCCGAATATTCCGATAAATTGCCGGAAGATTCAAGCGTTCTCCAAGCGGGATCCGCTCCGAAAATTGAAAAATGATTAACAGAACGCTGAAAGGTTTGTCTAAAACGCTTCTTCCTATTTTCGAAGCAGCCGCTCATGGTCGCCGCGGCGACCACCCAAGCGCATGAGAATCGCTGGCTGGACATGAACCGCGGGCGGGTTCGTCCCCAACGGGGTTGTGAATTCATTTCTGGGATTTATTACCACCGCCTACCCAACGTAGCTCTCCGCCGCAGCGGAGAGCAACGTTGGGCTTTGAGCCGCAGCGCCGTCGGCGCTGGAAACCTAGCCATGACCATCATGCGGGAATCATTTCATCATCTGCATCATCCAAGGAATTGCGAGGTCGACTCGGATCTCGGGACCGCCTGCCTCGAAGAGGCAGTGTCCTCCAGCCCAGGGTTGTCCGCCAGCTTTTTGGCGGACTACCCTGGGTATCGGATCGCCTCGGTGACACAACCCTGAAAGAGTCTGTGTGAAAACCCCTGTTCGACTGATCTGTGGAAAACAAATTCTTCATT
>CAZIDA010000641.1:0-1993 GCA_964537865.1 uncultured Acidobacteriota bacterium | reverse complement strand
CTCAAAGCGGTTGTGGAATCGATCCGTTGCCACTATTATAGGCTCGCTGTCAACGGAAGCGAAATTGGGGGACCTAAACAAATTGCTTGCTTTGGTAGCCCCGGCGGTTTTTCACGCCGGGGGCTCTTGTGCGCGTTCAGAGAAACTTCCCGGCCCGCCGTGGCGGGCGCCGGGGCCACCAAAGCTCGTGGCGGGGACACAAAGGGCTTCGCGACTTGAGAAGCTCGTGGTTTTATCGAGACGGCCAACCCTTGGGAGGAAGCTATGGAAGAAAAGAAACACTTCGATTCCGAGAAGTTGGTGGAAGTGGCGGCTGTCTACAATGACATCGAAGCAAATATCATCAAGAGCCTGCTGGAAAGCGCCGGGATCGATTGCGTTTTGGTGACGCAAGTTCCTCACAGCGTCTATCCAATCACGCTCGACGGGCTCGGCGAAGTGAAAATCAAAGTCTTAGACATTCACGAAGAAGCCGCGAAGCAAGTGATTCGCGATTACGAAGAAGCCGGCCCGTTGGAGGAAGAATCGAACGTGTAATCCCCTCTCCCTCCGACCATGTCGTGAACCCGTCCTCCCGGGAAAACAAAACTCCAAATCTCAAATGCCAAGTTCCAAACAAAAATCAAAACTCAAGTTCCACACCAAAAAGCATTCTCGCCAGCCCAGCTACTCTCTTCCGTAGCAGCCGGCCTGATTGAAATTCGACACTGGGCTATTGTTTGGCGCCTGGTGTTTGGGATTTGGCGATTGCTTTTCTAGCTGCCAGATCGAGCTTTGGAAGAAGCGACAACGCGGACGGTGACGCGCTCCTGCGACAATCGGATGGTGGGATCGTCGACGGAGAGATTCACCGTAAAGGGCTGATTGGGAGAAACGCCGCTCAAATCGATGTCATCCGTCGAGATTTGGTTGATGGCGTTCACACGGGATTCCGGCCCTTTGATCTGTACTTGCGCCGGTGTCGCCGTCACCATGAACGTCTTTTTGAAATTCGGAATGGAGCTGTGCCACCGAGGTTTCACCGGCACGGTCCGTTGAATGGTGCGGTCCAAACGCAATTTCACGTGAGTGGGGATGACCCGGACGACGTCGACACCTACCGGCGCGCGGACGTTGGAACTGGAAAGCGGATAGGTGTGTTCGCCGAACGGCGCATGCGCCAAATCGATGGAGACGTACATGTCGGCGCTGCTTAATCGGTTGATGAGACGCGAGGAGGAGCGCACGCGCAGGTTGACCGTGTCGACGACGTCGCCCACGACCTCCGCTCCCTCGGGAATGTTTCTCAACTCCAAAGGAACATTGAAGCCCACCTCGGCAATATCCTCGCTCGTGATCATTCGCCAGATGATGAAGGCCAAGATCAACGAAAAGCATTTCAGCCAGATGTTTCGAGTCAGGAGTTGTCGAAAGAATTTCATAAGTCGATGGGGCCGCATCGCGGCGCGCTCGGAAGTTTCTGAAGCGCTCCCTTCATTCAGGCACGCGTGTCTTTTCCGACGCCGCATCTTCCGCCGGCAACGGCGCTCTCGCCGGCGCCGATCGCAAGGGCAACTGGAAGAGATGATACAGCCGCGTCTTGAGCTGGTTTTCGTCGAGGTCGCGCTCGATTTTTCCTTCGGCGGCGATGCTGATGGACCCGGTTTCTTCGGACACCACCACGGCCACGGCGTCGGTTTCTTCGGTGATTCCGATGGCGGCGCGATGGCGCGTCCCCAGTTCCTTGCTCAATTGCGGATTCAGCGTCAGCGGCAAGAAGCAAGCCGCGGCGGCAATCTTGTCGCGCTGCACGATGACGGCCCCGTCGTGCAGCGGCGTGTTGGGATTGAAGATGGTCGTCAGCAAATCGTAAGAGAGTTGCGCGTTCAACGCAATGCCGCTCTCGATGTGGTTCTTCAATCCAATCTCCCGCTCGATGACGATCAGCGCGCCGATGCGCTGTGGGGAGAGCGACGTGGCGGTCAAAACAATTTCATCATACACGTCGGAGATC
>CAZIDA010000640.1:0-1995 GCA_964537865.1 uncultured Acidobacteriota bacterium | reverse complement strand
TCCCGCAACAACCCCAGCAAGAGATGCTCGGTTCCGATGTGTTTGGACGAAAGCTTTTCCGCTTCTTCGGCGGCGTACATCAGGACGCGCTTGCATTCCTGGCTCAGCGGCAGGTCGACCGCCGTGGGCACCTTCTCGCGCATGATCGTCCGCCCTTCGATCTGTTTGCGGATCGATTCAATGCCCGCGTGCGAGCGCAAGAAACGGTTCGTCAGGCCCTTATCTTCTCGCAACAACCCCAACAGCAAATGTTCCGTTTCGATATGGGGACTTCCAAACTGGCTAGCTTCGTATCGAGCGAAGAAGATGACACGGCGGGCCTTTTCGGTATAGCGTTCAAACATAGGTTCCTAAACCTCGATCTTGGAAGAAACCATTTGTGGGAACACTTTCGGTCCCTTCGGTGCCACTCTTGCAGTTTCCTGTTTGCGGAATACCGCGGAAGCTCGCCATGCCGCGGAAGGCGCCAACTCCCTTGGAGGGCGGCCCTGGTCCGCTCAGTGCCGCAACTGTGAAAAATAGCTTCCCAGAGCGGAAGCCATTCTACCTAGCAAAACTGTTTTTATCAACCTCAAACAGCCGCCCCTGAGCAATGCGAAAGACGCGATCCGTCTGGCCCGCCACCTCTCGGCTATGGGTGGCGATGAGCGAGGTCAATTGATGCTCTTGATGCAGCCGGCGCAGCAAAACCACCACCGCGTCGCTGGTCCGATAATCCAAATTACCGGTGGGTTCATCGGCCAGCAAAAGCTTGGGACGATTGATGAGCGCTCGCGCCAACGCGACGCGCTGCTGCTCCCCGCCGGAAAGCTGTCCCACTCGATGGTGGCAGCGATCGCCCAGCCCGACATCTTCTAAAAAACGTCGAGCCGCCACCTCGGCGTCGCGAAACGCTTCTCCCCCGATCAGCCGCGGCATACACACGTTCTCCAACGCCGTAAATTCCGGAAGCAGGTAATGGAACTGGAACACAAAACCGATCTCATGGTTTCGGAACTCTGCGAGTTGCTCCGACGCCGCTTGATGAACGGGGCGTCCATCCAGGATCACTTCTCCGCGCGTGGCGGCTTCCAAACCGCCTAAAAGGTAAAGCAACGTCGACTTTCCAGCGCCGGACTCCCCCGTGATCGCCACCATCTCGCCTTTTTGAACTTGGAGCGAAAGATTCTCGAAAACCGAGACGGTATCATCACCGACATGAAAAACTTGCGTCAAATTTCTGGCTTCCAGAAAGCCACTCAAGGTTCACCTTCCCAAGATGCGCGAATCAAAGTTGAAGATGTCCGCCCGCGCCGCGGCGAAATTTCGTGGCCAAAGATTTCTGTTCAGCAAGTTTCGAGAATTTTATTTTTCCAACAGGATTTTCAGGTTGCATCGACATAACCATGAGCTCCGCCTGGCTGCGGCCCCAGGCCGCTCTGTTCAGCAAGTTTCGAGAATTTTATTTTTCCAACAGGATTTTCAGGTTGCATCGACATAACCATGAGCTCCGCCTGGCTGCGGCCCCAGGCCGCTTCATTCGTATCTCAACACTTCGACCGGCGCCACCTTGGCCGCGCTGCGCGCCGGATAAATCGTGGAAAGAAAGCTGATCAAGATGGCCGCCCCCGCAATAATCAAGCCGTCGGTCGGCCGCATCTTGAAGGGAACGTACGAAAACGAATAAATGTCGGCGTTCAATACGATGAGATGGTACTTGTTACACAGCCAACTGGCTGTGTAACCGAGGATGGAACCGAGAATCGTGCCCACCACGCCGATGATGACGCCCTGACAAATGAAAATTTTTCGAACTTGGTTCAAGCGCGCGCCCATTGCCATGAGAATCGCGATGTCCCGATTTTTCTCCATGACCATCATCACCAGCGTGATCAGAATGTTCAGCGCCGCCACGAACACAATCAAGCCGATGGTGATGATGGTGACGACTTTTTCCAGCCGCAGCGCTTGAAAGAGCGAGCGGTTTTGATCCATCCAGTTGACGGTGGTGAATCC
>CAZIDA010000639.1:0-1997 GCA_964537865.1 uncultured Acidobacteriota bacterium | reverse complement strand
GCCACCAGGCGTCGTTGGAGTTGTTCCGGACGCAGATCCTGCTGACTCTCCACAACGGATATTTATATTCTCTGTTGCGACGAGCCCGTTCCCATTTTCTCCAAGATTGAGAGAGCCTGCAACTCCGACCACCTGCGCATGCACCGTCGCTGCTCCGCTCACCCCGGGCGAGATAGAAATCTGGAATGGAAACTGAACCGGATAACCCGGCATGACTTGGCGATTCACCGCGTTCTGATAGTAATTCGACACCACAGACTGCCCGACTGCGGCGGACACATAAATAGCCCAGATCGTAATTGGATAATTGTTGTTATTGATGACCCGCACCTTGCCCGAAAGAGTCCCACCGCAAACAGGCGAGGCGGGATTGAGTTGTTCGATGGTCGCAATCTCCCGCAAGCCGGCGGGAACTCCTTGGGCCAGCAGAGTGGGAGATGTCGCAAACATTCCAACGAGAAACACCAAGGCAAAAACCAATGAAGGTTTTCGAGATCTCATAAAGCTCTCCTTTGTGGAAAGGCTCGCCGCGGCGAGGGGGTTCACTTCTCGATGGCCCAAACGTTCAGAGAGATTGAATATGGCCCCAGATGGATGCTGCCAGCATAGTTTTCCGGGCGCGACAAAGCAAGCGAAAAAGCGCCCTTCCAGGGCGCGAATCCTACGGTGTTCGGTCATGCCACAGCGATTCCGCCGAGCGGTATTCTTCCAGAGGGAGTCATGAATCGTGGTGCATTCCTCCCGTTCTCACCGTCTGCCTCTGAGCTGCGGCTGCCGACGCGTTACACAAATGTACAATCTTCGCATTGACATCCCCGGCCCTTATGTCGTAAAAAGACACTTCGCCGTCAGAGAGTTTCATTTTATGTCTTCCGCTTATCGAATGAATGGTTGTTGTCAGCCGGCGCCGACCCTCCGGGGTCTCGAAGCGATGACGTGTTGTTGCGCGCTTCGACGGGCTGAGGCGGACGGACATTGTGGAGGAAAACACCCAGCGACTTCACAATGATTGGAATTCAGCGGAAGCGAATTTAGAAAGACGCTGAATCCGGATCGACCAAGCATCCAGCCCTTCGAAGGAAGACTTCGAAGGGCTTTTTTGTTTTTAGGGCAAGGAAAGGATAGACATGACCGAACGAAGAGACCGACCCGGAGCGATGATCTCGCCGGAACAGGCGGCCGAAATCGCGATGATGGTCGAACAAATTGAGCGGCTTGACCGGGGCGAGATGGATCCGGACGACTTCAAACGATTTCGTTTGGAAAACGGCATTTACGGCATTCGCGGCACGAGTGACCGGCACATGGTGCGCGTGAAGGTTCGATTCGGAAAATTGAGCGCCGATCAACTCGACGCGATGGCCGACATGGCGGAGCAGTTCACGGCCAATCGGACGGCGCATCTTACCACGCGCCAGGACGCGCAGTTGCATTACGTGGAGCGGCGGAACCTGCCGCGGGCTCTCACGATGCTGGCCGAAGCCGGACTCACCACGCGCGAAGCTTGCGGCAACACGGTGCGGAATGTGACCGCTTGTCCCTTCGCCGGCATCTCTCCGACGGAAGCCTTTGACGTGCGGCCTTACGCCGACGCGCTGTCGCTTTATTTTTTGCGGAACCCCATCAACCAGAATCTGCCGCGCAAATTCAAGTTTGCGTTCGAAGGATGCCCCGAAGATCACGCCCGCACCGCCATTCACGATTTCGGGGCGGTGGCGGCCGTGCGCGGCGCCAACGGTTCGGCGGAGCGAGGATTTCGAATCTATTTGGGTGGCGGCCTGGGAGCGCAGCCGGCCTCGGCGCGATGGCTCGAAGATTTCACGCCGGAGCAATGGTTGATCCCCACGGCCGAGGCGGTGCTGCGCGTCTTCGATCGCTACGGCGAACGGCGCGAAGATCGTTCCCATCGCATGCGGGCGCGGCTCAAGTTCCTCATCCGGGAATGGGGCTGGGACCGCTTTCGCTCTGCCGTTTTGAAAGAACGCTCGGTGGTCTTG
>CAZIDA010000638.1:0-2005 GCA_964537865.1 uncultured Acidobacteriota bacterium | reverse complement strand
CGGCATGTGCTGCATTTCTCATGGCCGCGATTTCAAAACATCGGATGGCTGCAAAAACTGAGTCCGGCCACCTCCAATGGCGTCTGTTCAAATCGGCCATCGCGCCGGATTTCAACGGTGCTGCGGTTCCTCTCGCCGCACATTCTGGATGAATACATTCTGCGAGGATTCTTCGCCTACCTCTTTCTGTCGCTCGCTTCGTTCATCGTCATCTTCATCATCTTCACGCTTTTCGAGTTGATCTCGGACATCGTCAAAAACAATATTTCCCCCATGATCACAATCGATTATTTTGTGTTTTTGACGCCGCAGATCATCTATTGGGTCACTCCCATCGCCGTCCTGTTGGCGACGCTGGTGAATTTCGGGTTGCTCACCAAGACAAATCAGATCACGGCGATGAAAGCGTGCGGACTCAGCTTGTATCGCCTGTCGATGTCGCTTTTGTTCAGCGCGGCGCTCATCAGCGTGGGGATGTATTTATTGCAGGACTTCATTCTGCCGAGCGCCAACCAACGTCAGGACGCCTATCGCAACATCATCAAAGGCCGGCCGCCACAAACTTTTTTGCGGCCGAATCAGAATTGGATCGTGGGTCAAGCGACTCGGGACCTCCGCATCTACAACTACAATTACTATGACTCCGACCGGCAAATTTTCGCCGGTCTCTCCGTTTTCGAAATCAATCCACACACCTTCGAATTGTCTCGGCGGATTTTCGCCAAGCGCGCTTTTTGGGATTCGTACTTGAACCATTGGGTGTTTGATGACGGTTGGATTCGCGATTTCACCCCCAACGCCGCGGCGCCCTATCAGAAATTCAGCGTCACCACCTTCCCCGAGGTGGATGAGAATCCCAGCTATTTTGTGAAGGTGGTCAAGCTCAGCGAGCAAATGAATGCGCAGGAATTGTGGAAATACATCGAGTCGTTGCGTCAGAGCGGCTTCGACGTGGTTCGATTGATGGTGCAATATTACCGAAAGTTTTCTTATCCCTTCGTCGCCTTCATCATGGTGCTGATCGCCGTTCCTTTTTCGTTTTCCACGGGACGGCGCGGCGCGCTGTACGGAATCGGATTGTCGATTGTGATTGGAATTATCTATTGGGCGGTGGCCGGATTGTTCGAAGCGATGGGCGGATTCAACAAACTGCATCCCATGATTGCCGCGTGGTCTCCAAACCTTCTGTTCGGATTGGGTGGAATTTATCTGCTGCTCACCATCGAAACGTAAACGCGGGAGTCGCGGGCCGTTCTTTTCGGACTGGCGTTCAGCTTTTTCTGGGCCGTTTCAAAACATCAATCAATTTCCTGCGCGCTGATTCCTTCAGGTCCTCACACCAAATACGTGTAGCTGTCCAGCAGGCGAGAATAATTCGCGAGCAACTCGTGCTCGTCTTCGTCCTTGAGCAAGCCCTCTTGGCGGAGCCGCGAAACGTGATTTCCCAAGCTCTGCAAAAGCGTGTCAATGTCGTAGCCCATGTAGCTGATCACCTGGCGGACGACTTCTCCGCGCACAATCTTGCGAAAATGGAATCGTCCCCCTTCGTCCACCACCACGCTGACTTCATTGACCGCGCCGAAAAGGTTGTGCAGGTCGCCGATGGCCTCTTGATAGGCGCCCACCAGCAGGAGCGCCACGTAATAGGGCGCGCCGTTCAAGGAGTGTAACTCCAGCGATTCCTTGGTGTCGCGAACATCGACAAACTTGTCGATGTTGCCGTCGGAATCGCAGGTCACGTCGCACAGCGTGCCGTACTCCGTCGGAATTTCATTGAGCCGATGAATGGGCATGATGGGAACCAATTGATCGAGCGCCCAAATGTCAATCGCCGATTGGAACAAAGAGAAGTTGCAGATGTACTTCGAAGAGAGCAGCTTCTCCAAATCCTCGAACTCTTCCGGCCGCTCCTTCATCGATTTTGAGAACTTGACGGCTTTCCGGCAAATGTCCCAGAACAACTGCTCGCCTTTGGCTTTTTCCTCCAAGTCCAGGAATCCCAGAT
>CAZIDA010000637.1:0-2014 GCA_964537865.1 uncultured Acidobacteriota bacterium | reverse complement strand
GTGGCTGTATACCGCAAAATGCAACCAAGCCTTTTCTGCGAGCCATAGCCACGACCCACTGCAGATCCCAGGACGGCAATAGCGCTCCATCAGAGAGCAGAAGGACCTCGCCCGCTCTACTCCCAAGCAAATAGACGGTCTTGCCCTGACTTTGCCCACATCTAAATGCAAGCCGCGGGTCGAGCGTTGGCGCCTCTTCGTTCACGCTACCGCACAGCAAACCGCGTAAGGCACTCGGATTGGCGTCACCTACGATGCATTCTCCAAAGCGGTCGATGCTTGGCCCCATGGAATGACCTGATGGTGGCCATGGATGCTCGTGTGTCAAATAGAGTGAAGCACCCAGAGTAGTACCACTCTGCGTCTGTACTTCGAGCTTGATCCGGGTGTCACGAGGAAGCCTTCGTGGGAGTGGATATATCCCATTCCGGTCAGGCTGTAGCCGCGCTCCGTCGCACGTGAGCACAACATCAGCAGCATCACCTTCCAGTGCTACGAAAGGAGCAGCGAATGCGAAGTAGCTATTACCTACTCCGCTCTTGATGCCTCCGGTCAACCGCATTCGGAGGCGTTTTGATAGCGATAGCAGAGGAAAGGGTTCTCGAACCAACGAGTCGCCGAGGATCTCTCCTACCAGTGCAACATGCCAACCAACAGGTAGGCCGGCAAGAATCTCCAGTTCTTTGAAGTCACGGCACTCCGCTGTGCTCCAAGGACTCAGTTTCGGCCATGCCCGGTCGTGATACAGGATATAAATATCATGGCGGCGGCTGAGTTGGTTCACTTCAACGAGGTCTGGGAGACCTTCTTTGACGCCCGAAACAAGCAGACGAACATCTGATGCGCCCATTCGAAACTGCCAATCCAGCCTGGTGTCCTTCATGACAATGCTTCGATTCCAATCGAGCGTGCTGGCGTCGAGCGGCGCGCTACTCTCATATTCCCGAATAACGCTTGACCATCCTGGCAGAGACTCGTCTGCGACGAAGTGATGGTTGAGGCTTGGCAGCACAAGACTTAACCCATCGTTAGGTAAATCGTTTGCGAGCCGGCAGCGCAGGTATGCATGCGCCTGCTGGGCGACTCGGTCCAATTCGACGCAGAGCCTGAGATTTCCGTATACGCGCGTTGTCGTGGAGGTCGCGGATGGGATCTCCACCGTGCCATCCCACCGTTGGAGTTCCTCGCCGACAGCGTCTATCAAAGCGTCATAGGTTTCGCTATTGTCGGCAGGACGAGTCAGTATCAAAAGAGTACGCGACCGAAGGCCATTAGCTCCCAACGTCCGAAGGTGGTACCTCAGTGTTGAATCTGACGGCGTGGCGCTTGGGTCCAGAGAGGCATTGCCGAACACTTGCGGCAGGAATCTGCGCTCCGATTCTGTGAGAATGCTCTGCGCAACGGGGATTCCGACATGGATCCGCTTTCCCGCCCATTGGGTCGTGAACACTCCGAGTTCACCTTGCTTATCACGAACTGACCAATCTTCGAGATCCCCCCAGAGTGCCAACATTTCATCGAATGACGGCAATGTGCCGCCATCCGGATAACCGAGAAGCGTCCGTAGCCGGGGATAGTACGAATGGGCTGCGAAGTCACCTTCTACTCCGGCCGCGAGCGCAAACAGACATAGGTAAGCAACATAAGGCGGGAATTCGAGACTGCGGTTGCGCCAACCATCATATGCTTGCAGCGCTTTCTGGCAAAGACCAGATCGAGTGCACCAGGTGGGGCCTAGCTCAAGTGCTGCTATGAGATCGTGAAGCGTTCCTCCGATCGTTCCACCGATCTGGCCAACAAGCTCTTCTGTTACATACAGCCACACCGGATTGCCCGCTCTCTCCGGCGTGAAGAAGTTGCGAGCCAACGCATTGTTCCAATCCAGATATGCGGTCACCTCAATTACTCCACGAATCCTGGAGGTCCATCATATGCCACCGATCCCCGACCGGTCTAGCTCAAAAGGGTCGGCGGGAAGGCCGGAGGATATGCTGTCGGCATCGACTGGTCAGTC
>CAZIDA010000636.1:0-2021 GCA_964537865.1 uncultured Acidobacteriota bacterium | reverse complement strand
GGAGTGTGCCCTAAAGAGCCAGAACTATCAAGAACTATTTTGACAAAGCACTAGGCTGCATCCACGGCAGTTTTGGGGATATATCGAACATATCGCGTCTACGACAAAAGCGGATTTTTTCTGGGATGCTAGTGATACTTTTACGGGAAGCAGAGATTGGGTGGCGGCTGTCGCAGATCTTAGGCCAAAGCGATTCGATGGGGCGTTTCACGTGCAAGTGCGTGCGGACGACCTTGCAGACGGGCGACTTATTAGATCTCTTCAAATCATTGGGGTCGAGGAAGTGCTGCTTGGAGCGGAATCCTTCGACGACAGGCTGTTACGATCAAATCGCAAGGGATTCATGGTGAAGCATGTCTTGGCTGCGCTGGGTCACCTTCGGACGGCGGGAATTCGAGTAGCACTTTCAGTGGTGCTTGGCCTCCCCGGGGAGGATCATTTATCGCTCAGGCGGACGGTTCAAAATTGCAAAAGGTTGATGCATCAGCACAACATCGCCGAGATGCACGCGAGTATTACCACGCCTCTGCCTGGAAGCAGTCTCTGGATATCTCTTTTGCGCTTTCCCGAACTTCACAGAAAGTATACGGAAAAAGATGTCATCCCCCACGAAGAAGTTCTTGCAGATTACGTGCCCCGATTCACGTCATGTGGGATGAAGCAGCTCATGGAGGCTTATGCGACGATCGATAACATGTTTCCGAGCGCGGGCCCATTCTACCTAAGCTCACACTCACCGGCTGCCCAGCAGCTCGGTTACCGCGGCCTTATCTGAAGAGTATTCCATGGAAGGAGGACACCATGATCCGCATTCGTCCTGTGGTGATTACAGTGGTGACCGCCTTTGCCCTGAGCGTTTTTTGGACATCGGCCTGTTCAAACATGAAGAGGGGCTCTCGATCGGGAGAAGGCGGTAAGAACAAACTCACGATTGGTATAATAATGCCACTCACGGGGGCCCTCGCACAATATGGTAAGAACTGCGTAAATGGCATCAATCTGGCTGTATCAGAGGTTAATCAATCAGGAAAACTGGAGTTCAAGACAATCGTCGAAGATGAAAGAACCTCGCCAAAGGATGCCGTAGCCGCCTTCAATAAACTCGTATCCGCGGACAGGGTCTCTGTGATAGTCGGGCCTCTTGCAAGCTCTTCGGTGATGGCCGTCGCCCCCCTCGCCAACCAGAACCGCGTGATCGTATTCTCTCCGGGAGCATCCTCGCCAAAGCTGACCGGTGCTGGGCCATACGTTTTTCGGGACTGGCAATCAGACGCCCTTGAAGCAAAAGTGATGTCGACCTATTTGCTCAAGCAAGGCCACAAGAGAGTTGCAATCCTCGCGGTGAACAATGACTTCGGCGTTGCCCTTGCAAATTACTTCACGCAAAACTTCTCGAAATCCGGTGGAATGATCGTTGCGACTGATACATTCGAACAGGACGCTACTGATTTTCGCGCTCAGCTAGCAATGATCAAACGCGCCAATCCTGGTGCCCTGTACTTGCTTTCATATCCCCAAGAAACTGCATTAATCGTAAACCAAGCGAGAGAGATCGGCCTTAGAACACCCATCTTTGGGGTGGCGGCCATGGAAGATCCAACCCTTCTGAAGATCGCTCGCGGCAACGCAAACGGCATTACATTCACCAAGGCCATCGAGCCCGGACAAGATGATCCTGTTTATAAACACTTCGTGGCTGCTTATCAGGCGCGATACGGCGAGGCACCCGGACTGATAGCTGATACCGCATTCGACGCTGTGAAGATGATCGCTTATGCTGCTGCGCGCGTCAGCACATTGGATGCGCCTTCCATCGCTGCAGAACTCGCGAAGATTCGAAACTTTTCTGGCGCGTCCGGCCAGATGAGTTTCGATGAAAATCACGACATCATCAAACCAATTGGAATCCGAACCATCCGACAGGGTCAATTTGTGTGGATGACCAAGACGCCTAATTGATCACCTTGGTCTTTTTGAGCAGCGCCCCGGCAGTTGGAGGCCACCAATGTCAGATCTTGAAA
>CAZIDA010000635.1:0-2023 GCA_964537865.1 uncultured Acidobacteriota bacterium | reverse complement strand
TGTCCATGTGGAATCGCCTGATGAGGGGCGAAGCAATTCACAACATGGAAGTCCATCGACGGCGAAAAGACGGCACGTTCATCGAGACCAGCGTATCCGTCGCTCCCATGCGCGATAACGCCGGACGCATCATCGGTGTTATGTCAACGATCGTCGACATCACCGTACGAAAGCAAACGGAAGCGTCGCTTCGTGAGAGCGAGCGAAAAAACTCGACCCTGATTTCAAATCTGCAAGGCATGGTCTATCGCTCAAAGAACGATCCGCCATGGACCATGGAGTTCATCAGCAGCGGTTGTCAGGCCTTGACTGGGTATGCCCCGGAAGACCTCATCCACAATCAGAATCTCAGTTTCACGGAGCTTATCCATTCGGAGGATCGGGAGCGTGTGTGGAATGAAGTCCAAGCGGCGCTGGCCGTAAGGTCCCCATATCAATTGAGCTACCGGATCATCACCGCACAGGGACAAACGAAATGGGTGTGGGAGCAAGGACGCGGCATCTATCGGGAAGACGGCGGCGTTCTGATGCGGGAGGGATTCATCACCGACGTGACCGCGCAAAAGCGCGCCGAGTTGGAGCGCCTGGTCATCTCCGAAATCATCGAAGGAGTCAACCGCACCGCCAATCTCGACGCCCTGCTGCGGCACATTCATGAATCGCTGCGGCGCATCGTCTACGCCGAGAATTGTTTTATCGCGTTGTACGACCGGAACACCAATCGCTTTGAGTTTCCCTTCTGGGTCGACAAATACGATCCCCCACCGGATCCGGTGAAAGTGGGAAAAGCGCGAACCGCTTATGTCTTCCGCACCGGCCAGCCGATTCTCATGACGGACGCGATCTTCCAAGAATTGCGGGCCCAAGGAGAAGTCGAGCAAGTGGGGACGCCGCCTCCCGTGTGGGTCGGCGTGCCGCTGAAAACCCCGGAGGAAACCATTGGCGTGCTGGTGGTTCAGCACTACGAGAATCCGAACGCTTACACGCCGCAGGATCTGGAATTCCTCGTCTCCGTCGGAAATCAGATTGCCGTGGCCATCGAACGCAAACGCACTGAAGAAGAGCTGATCCTTCAGAAGACTCGCTTCCTTTCCCTGTTCGAGCACGCGCCGATTGCCATCATCATGCTCAACGAGAAAGACCAAATCATGCAAGCCAACAAAGCCTTTCTCGACATGTTCGGCTATCCCGTCGGCGAACTCTATGGGAAAGAGATCAACGACGTCGTGGCCCCCGGTGAATTGGGCGCCGGCGCCGGCGAACTTTCCTTCTTGACGCAGCATGGCCAACCGGTTCGGCGCGAATCCCTGCGGCAACGCAAGGACGGGACGCGCATCCCCGTGCAATTGTTCGGCGTGCCCATGTTCTCGGATGGAAAGCAACTGGGAATTTTCGCAATCTACATCGACCTCACCGAATCAAAAACGCTGGCCGAGCAGCTTCGCCAGGCGCAAAAAATGGAGGCGGTGGGACGATTGGCCGGCGGCGTGGCGCACGACTTCAACAACCTTCTGACCGCCATCCTCGGCTACAGCCAATTGACGCTGGGCCGCCTGCCTGCGAATCATCCCCTCAAATCGAACGTCGAAGAAGTCATTAAGGCCGGTGAACGCGCCACCGCGCTGACCAATCAGTTGCTGGCGTTCAGCAGAAAACAAATTCTCCAACCCGTGGTTGTGAATTTGAATTCCGTGGTCTCGGAGATGGACAAAATGCTGCGCCGGTTGATCGGCGAAGACGTGGAGCTGATCACACGATTGGATCCCCGCCTCGGCAGCGTTCGCGCCGATGTCGGACAGATGGGCCAGATCATCATGAATTTGGCCGTCAACTCGCGCGACGCCATGCCGCGCGGCGGAAAGTTGATCATCGAAACGTCCAATGTCGACCTGGACAAAGGTTACGCCGAACATCACGCCGGACTCGTGGAGGGCGCCTATGTCATGCTGGCAATCACCGACACCGGCATCGGCATGGATCACGAAACCATGTCGCACATCTTCGAACCCTTCTTCACCACCAA
>CAZIDA010000634.1:0-2029 GCA_964537865.1 uncultured Acidobacteriota bacterium | reverse complement strand
TTCACCCTCTGAAGATCGCCGCCTTTCCACGGCGCACTGACGAACTTGGGCTAGAGCTTCTCACTGACGATAATCATTCGACGGCTGGACACGGAGAAGGGTGACTGATCGCGGTCCCCGTATGCTGCGACAACCTTCATCCCATTCGATTCGATCAGTTCTTCCAACTCCGACAAGGAATATAGACGCAGATCAAAATCGAGCTCCCGCCGGGCCGACCCGTCCAGGATGATGCGGTGAGTGTGCACGCGGCTTGTCCGGGCATTGAAACTCGATTCCTCCAGATAAATGAAATCCGAATCGATCTTCTCCCAACGGCGGGCTTGAGCTTCCAGGCGGTGCAGCACGAAATCGCGATTGACCGTCTCGAGCAGAAAGCGGCCTTGTTTGCGAAGCGCTGCCGATACTTGCTCCACCACTTGGGCGTTCTCGCGATTGGAGAAATATCCGAAACTCGTGAAGTAGCAATAGATTCCTTCGAATCGATTTTGGTAAGGAAGCTCGCGCATGTCGTGAACTTCAAAGTGAGCTTGAATTTTGCGGCGCTGCGCTTCCGCCCGCGCCATCTCGATAAAGCGCGGGCTCAAGTCGATGCCCGTGATCCGATAACCGCGCTCGGCCAAAATGAGAGCATGACGGCCGTGCCCGCACGCCAGGTCCAACAATTCCGCGTCCGGGGTCACATTCAAGGAGGATTCAATCAGATCCACCTCAGTGGTGTTCCTCTCCTCGGTGAAGAGGTGAAAGTAAATCCGGTCGTAGTCTGGCGTGAAAGCTTCCTCATACCAAGTCATGGCGAAAGTCCTTATCCAGTGGAGGAGTGTTCATCGAATCATTCATTCCAGCGAGATTATATTCAAATTCCTTCAATTTGCATGAGAAATATGAGCGCAACGACATTCACGCCGCGGATCACGGCTGAGTCGTCGCGGCGCTTCAGATCCCATGCGCTTGACTCACCGATACATTCAGCATAGACTCACTGAAATTTCACGGCTGAACGGCGCCGCGGAAAGCACCGTCGCTGCCATCACAATTCGCTCCGAGGAGCTTCACGGTTGGGCCTTAAACCTCTGGATTTTGCGGTCATCATTTTCTACCTTATCGCGATCACGCTCTTCGGCGCTCGCTTCCGCAAGCGACAGAAATCAGTGAAAGACTATTTCCTTGGTGGAAAGACGGTTCCTTGGTGGGCCATCTGCCTCTCGATCGTGGCCACGGAGACGTCCACGTTGACGGTCATCGGGACGCCGGGGATTGCGTATGGCGGAAATCTGGCCTTCATTCAGATCGTGTTCGGATATGTCGTGGCGCGGTTCATCATCTCCTTCCTCTTCATTCCTCACTACTACCGAGGAGAATTGTATACGGCCTATGAACTCATGAACCGGCGCTTTGGCCCACGCATCAAGAATTACACAGCTTCTATTTTTTTGGTCATGCGCGGCCTGGCGGAAGGGGTCCGTATCTTTGCGATTTCGATTGTGGTGAACATCGCGCTTTCGAGACTGTTCGTTGACTTGGGGCTTCGTCACGGGGACCTCTGGTCGATTCTCATCATCACCCTCCTAACGCTTTTCTACACCTTTGAAGGCGGAATGACGGCGGTGATTTGGACCGATGTCATTCAGTTGTGCATTTATGTGGGCGGGACCTTCGTTGCCTTCGGAATGATCTGGCACAAGATCCCCGGTGGAATGCCGGAGATCGTCTCGATGGCGGGATCCAAACTGTCTTTTCTGGATTTCACTTTCTCCATGACGCAAACTTATACTTTTTGGGCCGGACTCTTGGGCGGAACCTTTCTCACGATGGCCAGCCATGGAACCGATCAATTGATCGTCCAGCGGCTGCTGACGGCCCGCAATGAGCGCGACAGCAAGAAAGCGCTCATCACGAGCGGCTTCGTCGTGCTTTTCCAGTTTGCGCTCTTTCTTTTCATCGGCGTCATGCTGTGGGTCTTCTACCAGAAGTTTCCATCGACGGCCACCTTCAAGACGAACGACTACATCTTCCCCACTTTCGTGAA
>CAZIDA010000633.1:0-2058 GCA_964537865.1 uncultured Acidobacteriota bacterium | reverse complement strand
GTTTTCAACGATTCGCGCGCCGCCGTCTAGTGGAAACGTTGCTCGTCCCGCATGATCTTGATGTTCAAGGCGATCGTGAAAATCAACAACGCCATCACAATTTGAACCAGGACGCGGGGCGCAAACAGGTCGCTGTAAAAGGACACGAAAAAGCTCAGCAGTTTGATGATCAACCCGGCGACCGAAAATCCTCCGGCGATTACCAAAATCAGATCTGAGAGGGCTCGCAGTTGCTGATTGTGCATCCCATTCCTCCGCACCTTTGAATTCCCATGGAACACTCCTGCCGGGATAGTCTGTTCAATTTCTCATCCAGGAAGCGCCTTGCG
This sequence comes from uncultured Acidobacteriota bacterium, assembly GCA_964537865.1. GTDB lineage: Bacteria > Acidobacteriota > Terriglobia > JAIQFV01 > JAIQFV01 > CAZIDA01. The sequence goes on along the minus strand of CAZIDA010000633.1, from coordinate 1,729 downwards.
AAAATCGAGGGCCTCCGTTTTTCCCCATTCAATCGGGCTTGGCGCGCCGAGGCGCGTCGCCGAGCGGCTTGACCGGATGCCGTCCAACACGGCGATGCTCTCCCCACATGATCTCCGGTGATTTATGACGCAGGAAAAGACGCCGATCAACTCGCTTCGCCGTTGGAGGATTCTTGGAAAAGGCCTTCAGCGCTCCATCCTCGACTTCGCCGCGATCATACTTTCTTTTCCGGGTGAATGCAAGACGACTCAGGACGCGCGCCGCGCGCGCTCCAAGCAACGGTTGAAACTGCAGCGGGAGTGTGATAAGTATCCGACGATATTGCAGCGATAGCCGGAGATTTTTTTCGTCTAGCAAATCCGGATTTGTGTCAAAAGGAGGCAAGTGCTGATGCGATTATCCATTATCGGCTCGGGGTATGTGGGGCTCGTGAGCGCGGTCTGCTTCGCCGATGTCGGGCATCAAGTGGTCTGCGTCGACAACGACGCCAAGAAGGTTGCCCAACTCAGCGGCGGCCAACCCACCATTTACGAACAGGGACTCGACTTTCTGTTCAGCCGCGTGGCGCGCGAAAAGCGCATTCAGTTCACCACCTCGCTGGAGAAAGGCGTCAAGGCTTCCGACATTTATTTTCTCTGCCTCCCGACGCCGGAAGGCGAAAACGGAGAAGCCGATCTCACGCACGTGCTTTCCGTAAGCCGGCAGATCGCCGCGCTGCTTTCGCAGTCGCCCGAGGGCGGGCAATACTTGATTGTCACCAAGAGCACGGTTCCCGTGGGAACTTCGGAGCGGATTCGCGAGCTCGTCCGCGAGGTGGCGCCGCACACTGAAATTGAGGTGGCGTCGAATCCGGAATTCATGCGCGAAGGATTTGCCGTGGAAGATTTTCAACGCCCGTCGCGCATCGTCATCGGCTCGCGCTGCGCCTGGGTCATCGACGCGCTGAAAGAGTTGTACGCGCCGTTTGTGCGATCCGGCAATCCTATCTATGTGATGGACGAGCGCAGTTCCGAACTTACCAAGTACGCCGCCAACTGCTACCTCGCCATGCGCATTTCGTTCATCAACGAAATCGCCACCTTGTGCGACGCCGTGAGCGCCAACATCGACGACGTGCGCCTTGCGGTCGGCTCCGACCCGCGCATCGGCAAACAATTTCTTTTTCCCGGGCTCGGCTACGGCGGCTCTTGCTTTCCCAAAGACGTGCGCGCCCTCATTCGCACCAGCCAGGATTTCAAATCCCCGGTGACGCTGATGATGACCGCCGATGAAGCGAACCGCCAACAGCGTCGCCGGTTTTGCCGCAAGATTGAGGATTACTTTCAGGGCCAACTTCAAGGCCGGAAAGTGGCGATGTGGGGGTTGGCCTTCAAAGCGAATACCGATGACGTGCGGGAATCACCGGCGCTGGACGTGATTACATTTCTTCTCGAGCGCGGGGCCAAGATCGTGGCGTACGATCCGGAGGCCGTCCAAAGCGCCCAGCGGCGCCTGTGCGATCGAATCGATTACGCTCCCTCGGCGCATGAGGCCGTCATGGGCGCCGATGCGCTGGTCGTGACGACGGAATGGAATGAGTTCCGGCAGCCCGATCTCAACTTTCTGAAACACCAAATGAAAGCCCCAGTGGTGTTCGACGGGCGAAACCTTTTTAATCCGTCGCAACTCCAACGCGCCGGATTCACGTACATCAGCGTGGGAAGAGGATTGAAAGACTGACCGTGGCGC
>CAZIDA010000632.1:0-2073 GCA_964537865.1 uncultured Acidobacteriota bacterium | reverse complement strand
CGGAGTGGGAGGGCAATACATACTTAACCTAGTAATATTAGCAGGTTGCTGAAAAGCTCGTGGCGCAGACACTCTTGTCTGCGTCCCGGACCGTTTTGGTTTGAAAATACACGGCAGGCAAGAGTGCCTGCCCCACTTGGGATGATCCTCAAAGGGTTTTTCAGCAACCTGTCGGAGAAGTTTCTGAAGCGAGCTGACGGCAAGCTCAAATTAAATTGTTCTGTGAAAGGAAAACTGAATGGCGCGAATCTCACCGCTTCATCCGGACGATGCGCCCGCTGCGGCGCAGACGGTCCTGGAAGAATTTTTTAAGGCGCGGAACAACGTGCCCAACATGTTTCGGATATTTGCCCGAAGGCCGGCGGCCATGAAAGCGGCTTCCGATGAGATGGCTGCGTTGTGGAACCACGAAACCACCGCGGACGCGAAGACCAAAGAACTGCTGGCCGTCCGGGTGTCGATCCTCAACGAGTGTAAGTATTGAGCGACCAGTCACGGTGCCTTGGCAAGGCGTCATGGAGCTACACAGGAAGATCTCGACGCGCTTCGATCGCCCGAAACTTGGGAGGCGCATTTTGCTCCCGCGGTTGTCGCGGCGCTTCGATTGGCCGATGCGATGACGAATGGCAACGGCCATGTCAGCGATGAAGTGTGGAATGCGGTGTCGGCGCATTTTGATGAAGGCCAACTCGTCGAATTGGTCGCCGTCATCGGGCTGTTCAACTATTTCAATCGCTTCAACAACGCGCTGGAAATCGAAGTCACGCGGCCGGGTTGGCCGAAAAAGTAATTTCGACTTCCAGAATTTCTCCCGCCACGGTTTCCCCGGTATCACTTCATCGCAGAAGTGATCCGGGGAATTCTTGAACCTTTCTGCTAGAATTGTCCTTTCAAAGATGCGCGGCTCGATCATGGCCGGAAAGGAGACGATCCGGTGCCGGAACTTACCGTTCTTTACGACGGCGCATGCGGTTTCTGTCGCGGCAGTGTGAAACGGTTGCGTCGATTCGATCGCCGCGGCCGGATTGAACTCGTCGACCTGCACGAGCCTTCCGTGGCCCAGCGTTTCCCGCAGGTGGACGCCGAGGAAGCACGACGACTTATGCAGGCCGTAGATCGTCGCGGTCGTATTTACAGCGGGGCCGACGTCTGGGCGAGAATTGGACTCACTCTTCCCGGATGGAATCTTCTGGCGTGGATTCTCTTGGTTCCCGGTATTCGGTCGGTGGCGCGAATGACGTATGCCTGGATCGCGCGCAATCGTTATCGCTGGAGCGGCCAGTCCGCAAGCGGAGAAGTATGCGAGTTGCACGGCGGAGAATCGCCCCCTGAAAAAATCTCTTCGTCGCGATGAAAACATGCCCCAAAGAAATTCGTTCTGTCAGAACAAAAAAAATCGCTGATCGCGGACGTGGGTTTCCCGCAACAAGGACTTCGCATGAGCTTCAGCAGAATACGGCGTCTGCTTGAACCGGATCGTGCCCGGCCGAGTCATTTGATTCCCCGGTGGCTTTTTCTGCGGGCGCTCGCGCTCATCTATTTCTCCGCCTTCTACTCCTTGCTTTTTCAAATCCACGGATTGATTGGGCCGGACGGCTTATTGCCGGCGCGCGATTATTTGCGGGCCGTGGCGCAAACGGCAGGCCGCTTGCGATTTTGGTTTGCTCCCACGTTGTTGTGGTGGAACAGCGGATCGACGGCGCTGACCGTTCTTTGTTGGGCCGGCTTGATCGCATCGGTTCTGTTGTTCTTCAATCTTTGGCCGCGCGCGACGCTGACGATTTGCTTTCTGGCTTTTCTCTCCTTCACCGCGGCGGCGCAAGATTTCGCCGGATATCAATCGGACGGCATGCTGCTGTCGGCCGGTTTCCTCGCATGGTTCTTCACGGCGCGGGGAGTGCGGCCCGGAATGGGAGAGGAGCGCCCGCCTTCGCGCGCCGGCTTGTTTCTTCTTCAATGGCTGTGGTTTCGAATTTATTTTGAATCCGGAGTCGCAAAGATGGCGAGCGGCGATCCCGAGTGGCGACATCTGACGGCCATGTCTACCAGGCCAGCATTGCCGCGTCCGACATC
>CAZIDA010000631.1:0-2096 GCA_964537865.1 uncultured Acidobacteriota bacterium | reverse complement strand
ATCGTTCCGTTCGTAAAGCAATTCCACCAACCGCTGGATCAAATCTTTTCGCGAAATTCGCTGTCCCTTCTCCAGGAACATCAGCATGCCGTAATACGCTTCCGGCGATCCCAATCCGTAGATGCATGACACCGAAGCCACGATGATGCAGTCCCGTCGCTCGAACAGCGACTTGGTCGCCGAAAGACGCAGCTTGTCGATCTCCTCGTTGATGGTGGCTTCTTTCTCAATGTAAGTGTCGGTCGAGGCGATGTACGCCTCCGGCTGATAATAATCGTAATAGGAGACGAAATATTCGACCGCGTTCCGGGGAAAAAAGTTTTTGAATTCCTGAAAGAGCTGCGCCGCCAACGTCTTGTTGTGCGCCATCACCAGCGTGGGCCGATGGGCGGCCTCGATCACCTTGGCCATCGTGAAGGTTTTGCCGGATCCGGTGACGCCCAGCAACACCTGATGCTTTTCGCCATCTTTCAGGCCCTGGACCAGTTGATCGATGGCCGTGACTTGATCGCCACGAGGATTGAAATTGGAGGCGAGTTGAAAATCCATAGGTCTTCTTCAGCGTCGCGGCGATTCAATTTTTCTTCCCAAATGCAGCGCCGCAATCCCGCCGCTCAAATTGATATACTCCACTTCCCGAAAGCCCATCTCCTCCATCATCCCCTTCAATTCGTCCTGGTCGGGAAACTTTGACACGGAATCCGGAAGATAAGCGTAGGGTCCATCGACACCGCTCACCCACGTTCCCAGACGCGGAAGAATCTTGGAAAAATAAAACTGATAGAGATTTCGAAAGACCGGGGCGCGCGGGCGCGAGAATTCCAAAACCGCGAGAATGCCTCCGGTCCGAAGCACGCGCCACATTTCTTGAAAGCCCTTCTGATAATCCTCCAGGTTCCGCAGTCCGAAAGCGATGGTCACGGCGTCGAAGGAAGCGTCACGAAGCGGCAGGCGCAATGCATCCGATTCGGCGAATTGCGGGGACGATGAAGAACTTCGCTGCCGCACCTTTTCCAATCCGCGCACCAGCATGGGATGGCAGAAATCGATTCCCACAACGCGACCGCGAGTGCTCGTCCGCAGCACCCACGTCAAATCACCGGTGCCGCACGCCAGGTCCAACGCGTCAAAGTCGCGCCGTCCCAGGCGGGCGACAATCTTTCGCGCGGTCGTGTTTCGCCATCGCCGATCGATGTTGAGTGAAAGCAGATGGTTGGCAAGGTCGTATCGCGGCGCAATGGCGCCAAACAGGGCGCGCACCTGTTCGGATTTTTGCGGTGAACCCTCGTTTGTCAAAACGCCTTTCCTCAGATCCCGACAAACCGTAGCGCTCGCGCGTTTCACGGCTGCCTTTGGCACTCCCGTTGAACTTCCCGGTAAGACTCCCGCACCAACCGCAAATCCACGTTGGCGATCACATTCCCGGCGCCGATACCCGTCGGCAAAACAAACTGCAGCGCTCCCGCGACGGCTTTCTTGTCGCGATGCATCGGCGCCAGAAGGGCGCCCAGTTCGATATCGGATATTTTCGGCAAGCGACCTACGCCACGAATGCACTCACTCATTCGCCGCGACTCGGCGGCGGAAATGGTTCCATATTTCTCGGCGACGCGCAAGGCCACCAAGCTTCCCCACCCCACCGCCTCGCCATGCTTGAAGCGCTGGTAGGCGGTGGCGGCTTCGAGCGCGTGGCCCACGGTGTGCCCGAAATTCAAAAGCTTGCGCAATCCGGCTTCTCGTTCGTCCCGGGCGACGATTCTTGCTTTTGCGGCAACGCATCGCCGAATCACTTCCTCCATCGCGCGCATGTCGCCACGGATCAAGTCCGTTCTCCGGCCCTCGATGAATTCAAACAGAGCGCGATCCATGATCACGCCATACTTGATGGCCTCGTACAGAGCGGCGTGATACTCGCGTCGTGGAAGCGTCTTCAGAAAAATCGGATCGGCCACCACCAAACACGGCTGATGAAAAGCGCCGACCAGGTTTTTGCCTTCCGGCAAATTGATGGCCGTCTTGCCGCCAATGGAACTGTCGATTTGGGCGAGCAGCGTCGTGGGCAGTTGAACCAGCCGTACGCCACGCAGCACCGAGGC
>CAZIDA010000630.1:0-2102 GCA_964537865.1 uncultured Acidobacteriota bacterium | reverse complement strand
GTATTCATGAACTCATCGCCGGCGCAGAACATGGGGGTCCCGTTCGACAAAAACAGCAGGGCGCAGAAATTCTTGATTTGCTGTTTCCGCAGCTTCAAGATGGCGGGCGGCGCGTCCTGGTCACCCTCCCATCCGCAATTCCAGCTCAGGTTGTAATCCGTTCCATCGGCATTGGCGTGGCCATTGGCCTTGTTGTGCTTTTGGTTGTACGAGACAAGGTCGTAGAGGCAAAAGCCGTCATGAGAGGCGATGAAATTCACGCTCTGATAGGGACGGTAGGCGTTCATCAGATCGTCGGGAAATAGGTCGCAGCTTCCATATAAGCGAGACATCAACTTTGGAATCATCCCGGGATCACCTTTCACAAAGGCGCGCACATCGTCACGGAATTGCCCATTCCATTGCAGCCAGGAAACTCCCGGAAAGCTCCGCCCCAACTGATAGGCCGCGGGATCCCAAGCTTCCGCAATGAGACGGAGTCGCTCCAGTTCAGGCGCGCCGGCGATCTCAGCGATGACCGGCGGGTCTTTCAAATTGATAGATCCGTCCTCATTTCGGGTGAAAATGGAAGCAAGATCAAACCGAAATCCATCGACATGCATTTCTTCTCGCCAGAAACGCAGGCTGTCGAGAATCATCTTTCGCACGTAACGGTTGCCGCAGTTGAGGGTGTTCCCCGTCCCGCTGTCATTGCGATAACGCCGGCGATCCTGTTCCAGCAGGTAATACGTCGTATTATCGATTCCGCGGTAGCTGTAAGTGGGCCCCCCTTCATTTCCTTCGGCAGTGTGGTTGTAGACCACGTCCAAAAGCACCTCCATGCCGGCCGTATGCAGTGCCTTAACCATTATCCGAAACTCTTTCAAGGCGTCGAACGGTTTGTCGGCGCCGGCAAATCCATGATGAGGAGAAAAAAAGTTGAGGGGCATGTAGCCCCAGGTGCTGCCTCCCTGGGGGTCTTGCTGCATCACCGGCAGAAGCTCCACTGCGGTAATCCCCAGTTCCTTCAGATAGGGAATCTTCTCGACCACCCCAAGGAAGGTTCCTCGGTGGGAGGGCGCAACGCCGGAATTGTTTCGTCGTGTGAAGCCTCGAACATGCAACTCGTAAATCACGAGATCGGATGTGTGCGTGGGCGCCACGTCCCTGGCCCAATCCTCCCGGGGGTCGGTGGCAATCAGCCCAAGAGGAGCTTTGCCGGCATTTGAGCCCGGATGCGATGCCGCTTCGCGACTGAACAGTGTGGGAAAGCAAACGCATCGGGCATAGGGATCCAGCAGAATCTTTCGCTGATCAAAGCGGTGCCCTTGCTCGATCCGGTCCGGGCCGACAACCTGATAACCGTAGTAGCGGGCATCCGGAATCGCGCTTCTTCGAAGTCTGCAGTGCCACACGCGACCGGATTTGTTCGCCAGAGGATCGAGCCGGTATTCGTAAGTCGGGATTGAGAGATCCAGCTCGGAATACAACAGGAGCGTGACTGCGGTGGCGTGCTTCGAATATAAAGCGAAGTTGTAAGCGGCGCCATCCTCGACCCAGGTTACCCCGAGTGGCGAAGGAGCGCCTTCCTGAGCATACCATTCCTGCATCGAGACCTCCTCAGCGCAGTCATGCGACCGCTGAGTACGGCACGGCCTATGAACAGCGAAGCCTACCCGAGGTAGGCGCTGGTCACGTACTGTTGCACCATGCGGTGTGTATTGAAATAGGAGGCATTCAAAGCGATGGTGTGGCGCATGACATCAATCCACTTGGCACGGTTGCGATAGTAGGTCGGCACAATGACCTCTTCGAGCTTGCGCAATAGATCTTCAGCATCGTTGGCATCCGTTCCTTGATCTAAGCTTCCAATACACCAACCGGTGACGCCCTCGATATGGCCTTCAATCCACCATCCGTCGAGAGTGCTGAAGCTGGGCACGCCGTTATGAGCCGCCTTCATGCCCGATGTTCCGGATGCTTCGAGAGGGCGCTGCGGAGTGTTGAGCCACAAATCAACGCCGGACACGATGAGTTTTGCTTTCTCCAGATCGTAGTTCTCCAGATAAACGATCGGAATTGATTTCTCAATCTGACGCGACACGGCGACGATGTGTTCGATC
>CAZIDA010000629.1:0-2103 GCA_964537865.1 uncultured Acidobacteriota bacterium | reverse complement strand
ATTCGCCGCGGCGAATTGCGGCCCCAGGCCGCTCCACGTTCCCGTTCCTGCCGCTTTAACGCTGCGCTTTCTTGGAAGAGTATTTGGCCAAAGTATTCGGAAAGGCACGAACGCCGGATGGAGCTTTCACGGAGCTTCCTCCGAGGACATCTTTCGCCGTCACATTATTTCCGTAAGCTTGGTGAATGGCGTCTTTGTCTTGAGAAATCACCACGCCCTTCAATTCCAATCCGGCAAAGAGTCCGCGGCTTCGCGAATAGGAAAGAATCTCCGCGCCGAACTTCACGTCGGTGGACGCGCCTGTTTGGCGACCCACGGGCCCGGCGGCCACCGAAGCATCGCCGCCCAATTCAAACTTATCGGACAACAAACTGTTCAGGCCGTTTTTGTTCATGAACAACAATATGAAATCGGTGGCCTGAGCTCCGATCTGCAAACCGAAGCTGCCGCCCCCCAAGGTGAAGTAGGCCGGGGCGGTCCAGCCATATCCCATGCGGCAACTGGCCACGCCTCGCCCACCGCGCGCGCCCACGATGAACCCGCCTTTAATCACCTGCGGAAACACCGCGACGCATTGAGCGCTGTCCAACACATCCCGGGGAATGGATTTATCCGGGGTATTCATAATCTCATTGAACACCGTGGCGGCCTTCTGAGATTGCGAAATGTCGTCCTGCAATTTCGGGTCGACCGTTTTGTCCTGCCCGTAACTGAGCGCCCCGAGGATCAGCCAGAGACTCGTTGTCGCCAGTGCCATCCATGTCATTCTTCGTTTCATCGTTCTTCTCCTTGTGCAAATGGCCGGTCAAAGAAGCTCTCTTCGTTTGAACGGATTTATGATTCATGTTGATGCCATCATTCTCCACGCGGGCCTGGATGAAATCAAGCGAAATAAGCCGTCCCGCTTGACGGCGCCATCGAAAGCCTTCGAGAATTCAGAGTGAAGGCTTTGCCAACGGCCGCTACTTGTCCGTGGAGTTCGCTGCTTTCTTTGTCGCTTCCTGAATCATTTTCTTCCATTTCACTTTCTCGGCGGCGTGGACGCCGTATTGGCGTCGAAGCTCCACATATTCCATTTCCTTCTTCAATTTCTGATAACTGTCGTATCGACCTACGGCAAGGGACCCCGAAGCAACGGCCGCTTTGACCGCGCATTGGGGTTCTTCCAGGTGACGACAATCACTGAAGCGACAGTTCGCCGCGAGCCTTTCAATATCTTCAAACGTGGTCTGCACTCCATCCCGCGATTCCCAAAGTTGAATTTCCCGCAGGCCCGGCGTGTCCATGATGACGCCGCCGCCTGGGATCAAAAACAGCTCGCGTGAGGACGTCGTATGCCGGCCTCGTCCGTCCGTGTCTTGGACGGTTTGAATTTTTTGGAGGTCTCGGCCAAGCAGATGATTGAGGAGCGTCGACTTCCCCACCCCCGAGGAACCCAGCAGCGCCACCGTCTCTCCGCGCCGAAGGAATTCGCTCAAAGAATTCAGACCATCGTTTCGAAGAGCGCTGATGGCGAGCACGGGAACCGCCAATGCAACGGCTTCAACTTCGGCCAGCTTCTCTTCAACGTTGTCGCACAAATCGGCTTTCGTCAGGATCACCACCGGCGTCGCGCCGCTTTCCCACGTCAGCGACAAGTAGCGCTCCAGCCGGCGCAGGTTGAAATCTTGATAGAGCGACATCATCAGGAATACCACGTCGATGTTCGCGGCAATCACTTGTGCTTCCAGGCGCCGACCCGCGACCTTTCGAACAAATTGCGTGCGTCGAGGCAAAATGAAATCAATCACGCCTCGATCTTTAGGCTGGAAGATTCGGCACGCCACCCAATCGCCGACGGCAGGTCGATCATCGGCTTCCACCGCTTCGTGCCGAAGATGTCCGCCCAGCTCCGCCAAAATTTCATTTTCACGGGTCACAATCCGATAGCAACCTTTGTGCGCCGAGGCAATTCGGCCCGGCGTCAAACTCGTTTCCCCCTGCGATTCGAACTGACTTTCAAAAAAACTGTTCCATCCGTACTCTTCCAAGCAGACCATGGTTTATCCTCTCAGCGGCTTCGCGCGCGGCAAGACGTGAGTCCTTTTGCGGAAGGAATCGATC
>CAZIDA010000628.1:0-2104 GCA_964537865.1 uncultured Acidobacteriota bacterium | reverse complement strand
TTGTTCTTCGGCGGGAAGGATGGGATGCTTTCGAATTTCGCGGAGGTACTGCGTCAGCGGATCGTAAGGGACGATCGAACGCCGCGCGTCTTCGGAAGGGAGCGGCGCCTCTTCGACTTCCGCAACGGGATCGAGGATTTCTTCTTGCCGCAAATCATGGCGATCGTCCGAGCTCATATTTACGAATTCCCAGGTTCCCACTTCTACACGGGCGATGGAGGCGGCGCAGCGCTTGCGGGCTTCGCGGCCTCGAGCGCCGGCGTTTTCAAAGCCATGGGAAGGGGCGGACAGACGCCGCACCGCGAGCAGCCGTCAACATCCGGACACGGCGCCGTGAATTTCGACTCCATTGCCTTTTGCCATTCGCTCATTAAGAAAAGTTTGGAGAGGCCTAAATCCATCACTTCCCACGGCAGTTTTTCATCGAGGCGCGGACGGCTTCGCGTGAAGGTGTGCGCGCAAATCCCCAGGCTTTGCGCCGCTTTCTTCCATTGCCCTTTCAATTCGTGCGTCTTCAGGATGAACGCCGTCAGCGAGCGGTCGCCCAACGAAAGCATCGTTTGCAGGTGCGCTTCTCGCGGACGCATGGCGTTGACTCGAACATTCGGAACGGGACGCAATCGGCGCGTGATCCAGTCGATCTTCTCCCGCAAACTCTTTTCGTCCTCCACCTCCACCCATTGAAACGGCGTGTTGGGTTTGGGAACGAAACAGTTCAGGCTGACCACCAGAGAACCCAGCCGGCCGAATCGGCGGCTCGCTTCCACCATGATCGATTGCAGCTCGCTCACGAAGTCGACGATCCCGTGAACGTCTTCCACTGTCTCCGTCGGAAGCCCGATCATGAAATAGAGTTTGAGATTGAGGATGCCTTCCTCAAAGATGGAGCGGCAGATGGATTTGATCTGCGCGTTCGTGAGATGCTTGTTGATCACGCGGCGAAGCCGATCCGTGCCGGTTTCCGGCGCCACGGTGACTTGTTGATCGCGCGAGCGCACGAGCGAACGCAGCAGTCGCGGCGAGATTTGTTCCAGTCGCAACGAAGCCACCGCAATCTGAAAATCCAATTCTTCCAAGCCGCTGAGAATCGTTTCAATTTCGGGATGATCCAAAACCGCCGTGGCCACAAGACCGATCTTGTCGGTGTGCGGTCGCGCCGCCCGGGCCAGGCGAAGAATCGACGCGGCGGTGGCCACCTTGGGGCGCAAGTAACTATATCCGGCCCAACAGAACCGACATCCCGCCGGGCAGCCGCGAGAAATCTCGATCATGAACTTGTTCGAAAACTCCGTGTTCGCCGTCAGGATTTGAGAGGCCGGCGTGAACTCATCCATGTTGCCGAGAAGCTTTTGCCGTTTCACCGGAGCAGAGTGGTCGTCGCGCAGCGACGGCACATAACATCCCGGCATTCCCGCCAATCGTTCCAACAATTCGCGGCGTGTGAGCAACCGGCGGCCGTCCGCGGCCCGGCTGGCCTTCAGCGCCTTCAAGAATTCAGGGATGAGGACTTCCGCCTCCCCCACAAAAATCGCATCGATGAAATCGACCACCGGCTCGGGATTCAAAAAGAGCGCCGCGCCGCCGGCAATCACCAGCGGGTGAGAGTCGTCACGCTCGCGGGAAAGGGCGGGCAGGCCGGCGAGCTCGAACATCGCCGGGAGATTCAGATAGTCCGGCTCGAACGCCACGGAAAACGCCAGCACGTCAAACTGCGCCGCCGGCGTCTGCGATTCCAGAGAAAACAGTTCCAATCCGCTGGCGCGAAGCCCCGCTTCTTCTTCCGGCGTCGGCAGAAAAACGCGCTCGCAGTTGACCTCCGGGTCGTGGTTCATCAATTGGTAGATCGAATGAACGCCCAGATTGGACATGCCGAGATAATAGGTGTTGGCGTACGCCAGCGCTACATTCCAGGGCCGCGACCCAAACGGAACCGTCCGCACTCCCCACTCCTGACGGAGCAAGGTTTCATACTTGCTTCGCAACGTGTTCGTCATTTCGGTGCCATTATAGCATGCAAATAAAGGGGCTCTGAATTACATGGACTCAGAAGTAGTGGGTCAGTTTCAAGGGTGGCACAGGCCTCTGGCCTGTGGTTCACGCGCAG
>CAZIDA010000627.1:0-2107 GCA_964537865.1 uncultured Acidobacteriota bacterium | reverse complement strand
AAATTCCTCTATGCCAAGTTTGGAGACTGGTATCTGGCGCTTGCCGCCTACAACGCCGGAGAGAACCGGGTCCAAACGGTTATCGATAAAACCGGCGTCCACGATTTCTGGGAGATGCGGCGGCGCCGTCTCCTGCCGCGCGAGACGCTCGATTACGTTCCCGCGGTGCTCGCGGCCATCGCCGTTTCGCGTGACCCGGCGCGATACGGGTTCGTCAACCAAGCTGATCTCCTCTCGGCTGATTCACTTGCCTCATCCTCGGAGCAATGATGGAATGAAAATGCGAAATCAATCCAGACTGACAACCTTTGCTTCGCCGACATTGCCCGCGCACTGCTCCAGCGTTCGAGGCGATCGATCCCTCGGTTGGACTCTCGTTCGATCACTCCGAGGGGAGTTGCGTGAATCCATGCCCGCGGGAGTGTTCCCGTCCATTGCAGAGGCTCTGTTCTGCCGGACACATCCAAGGAGACGCTCTGGTGGGCGCGCTCGTCGTCTGACAAAATGCGCAGCTTTATTTCCTTTTCTCCTTCCCCCGGTCTCCACTTCTCGGGCGCGCCACGCCCTCGCCTCAATTGCCATTGTTGAGGTGGTCCGGAAAGCGAACTCCAGGACCTGCGCGCTCCCGGGAACTGGACCCCGACTAGCTGGGGGCTTGGGCCTCGAGCCCATTCACAAGACTGCCGTCGCCTTACTCTCCCGGGGCGGCGGCAGTCCTTTTTCAAGAACCCTGGGGAGGCATCACTTACGAGGAACAGATCCCATCAACCTGGGACGCCTTGAAAGAAAGGAACGCTCATGAACAACACCTTTGATGCGATTTCATCCCAATGGAATGATTTTTACTCGCATGCAGTTCAACTCGCAACGGCCCTTCAACGAATTCCCGACACTTGCGTCGGCGATGACGCGGCGGCGCACCTTGAAGGTCATTGTGTATGCTTCAAGGGGTCTGACTTGTCAAAAAGCTATTCTCTGTTGCGCCCAGCAGAGGATTGTAACGCGCTCCTGGCAGGGTTTCGCAAGGACCTGGGCGTCGTCAGCGTCAATTTCTATCAACTCGCCGTGGCGGCGCACGACGGCGCTGTGCCCGTCCGGCGGACGCGAAATTCCAACGACCGTTCGTTCAACCGCGACGATCTCAACGAAGTTCTTCACTTGTTTTGCGGAGTGGAGCGTAGCCTCAAGAAATTCCGCCGCACCCATTCTTTCGTCGAGATCCGCCAGGCCAAGCATTGCGGCACCGAGCTCCACCGTCTCCTAAACCAGCTGAATCGCAGTTTGCAGGAAGCGTAGGACAAAATGAACACCTGTCATGCTTGCGGCAAGACCATGCAAAAAAATGAGACCTTCGTTCAAACGACGATAGGCGGCCGGGCACGATTCTTCTGTTGCCCTATGTGTCTCTCCGCGTTTAAGGCGGGATTGGTCCAGCGAAAAATGATTCAGCAAGATTATGCCGATGACCGAGCCGCGCTCCTCGTCGGATATCTGCCGGGGCTTCAGGTGAGCGGCGATTACACCTGCATTCGCGCGGTGGGAGATCACAAGCTCTATGTGGTCGTCGCGGAACTCTCCGCCTCCGGAGCGGCCTCCACCCCGATCATGAGTGAAATCAGCGCCTACATGTCGAGGTTCATCCAGGCAGGGCCCACCGTCTCCGTCATTGCGCAAAGGCTAAACGACCATTTCTTCTCGATTCGAGAAAAGGATGCTTGCCTGACCTTGTTCGCCGCGGAACTCAATTTCTCTCGACGCATCTTGACTTACGTCAATTGTGGGCGCACGGCGCACCTGCTTTGGACGCCTCACGACCAGCAGTTCATTCGCTGCTCGGACTCGCACCCCATTCCGCTCGGAAAATTCGCTCCGAAGCACCCCATCGTCCCACCCGTGGTTGAGGCCGCTATCCATCCGAGCGATCAACTGATCTTTTTCAGCGATGGCGCTCTGAATCAGGAAATCCAGGCAGGGCGCCCGGTGGCTGAATCCGGACTCATCGCTTTCTTTCATGAGATGACACGAAGCACTCCCGAAAGAACGAAGCGAAGCACTTTCGAACGCATCCAAGCGACACGACGGAATTCTCAAAGCGATGACATGCTCT
>CAZIDA010000626.1:0-2108 GCA_964537865.1 uncultured Acidobacteriota bacterium | reverse complement strand
CTTAGCCGTGCCGTACGTTCCTTCAAAAATCCACCAAGGGATCACCACCGAAATCACCGGGGAAGGCGAATCGATTGCGCCTTTGAACGACGCCTTGATCCGGTCGATGCAGCCGACGCTCGATCATTACAAACTGCGCGTCGACTGGCGCACGTTGGGAGAATACTTCCATCGATTCCGCCGCACGGGAATGGCCGTTAATCTCGGCGCCTTTGTCGGCGCCACGCAGGTGCGCGAGTACGTTCTTGACTCCGAAAACCGCGCTCCCACGCCGGAGGAATTGAATCGCATGAAGGCGCTCGTGGCTTCGGCCATGAAAGATGGCGCGCTGGGCCTGTCGACCGCGTTGATTTATTCACCGGCCATTTACGCGAAGACCGACGAGTTGATCGCCTTGGCGAAAGTAGCCGCGGAGTACGGCGGAATTTACGCCACCCACCTCCGCAACGAAGGAGACCAGATCGGCCCGGCGCTGGATGAGGCGTTTCGCATCGGGCGCGAGGCCAAGATCGGCGTGGAGATTTGGCATCTCAAAGTCGCCGGCAAGGATATGTGGGGGAAGATGCCGGAGATTTTGCGGAAGATCGAGGCCGCGCGAGCCGCCGGGGTGGACGTGCAAGCCGATCAATACCCATACACCGCCGCGGCCACCAGCTTGGCGGCCAGTTTGCCGCCGTGGGTCCACGAAGGCGGCACGGAAAAAATGATCGAGCGCTTGAAGGACAAAAAGATTCGCGAGCGAATCAAGCGCGAGATGCCGATGCGCAGCGCCAACTGGGAAAGCGAATGGTACGAAGTCAACGGCGCTCAAGGTATCCTCATCGCCTCCACGCGGAATCCGCAACTGAAACGCTATGAAGGCCGGCGTCTCGACGGCATCGCGTTGGAACGCACCGACCTCGATCCCATGGACACATTGATGGATCTCGTCATCGAAGACAACGCCCAGACCGGCGCCATCTATTTTTCGATGGATGAAGACGACGTGAAGGCGGCCCTGCAAAAGCCCTGGGTGGCGGTCGATTGCGATTACGGCGCTTCCAATCCCACCGGCATCCTGGCCGACGAAATGCCGCATCCGCGCGCCTATGGCACGTTTCCCCGGATCCTCGGCAAATACGTGCGCGAAGAGAAGATGCTTCCCCTCGAAATCGCCATTCAGAAAATGACTTCCACCGCGGCCGCGCGCGTCGGTTTGAAAGAGCGCGGCTTGATTAAAGAAGGATACTTCGCCGACATCACTGTCTTTGATCCGCGAACCGTCGCCGACAAAGCGACGTTTGAGAATCCCCACCAATTCCCGGTCGGCATTGACTACGTCGTCGTCAATGGCCAAGTGGAGATCAACCGTGGCCGCCAAACGAACGTGCTGGCGGGACGGCCCTTGCTTGGACCGGGAGTTCAGCGATAAACTGTCAAGCCATCAAGATTGGAAATTATTTTTAGCTCGAAGACGCAGCGTCTTCGGAGCAAAAAGGAATCGACCATGACTCGGATTCGTGTGAAGTGGAACGCTTGTCTCTTTGTTTGTGCCGCAATGGCGCTGATGTTTTCACCGGCCGTGCGACTCGAAGCCGCTCCGGCGCCTGCCGACAATTCCTGGGTGGGAGTCTGGGCTTGCCAATCGATGAGCATGGGCGCGTACACCGGACGTTCGTGTCCCATGGAACCGTGGCTCCATCTCAATGCCGACGGGAGTTATGAATGGAGCAGCGAACAGGGCCGGTGGCAAGTCAAAAGCGGCGCGCTCACGCTTTCGGAACGCGCCGGCGCCGGACATCTGAACTCTGACGGAAAATTGATCTTTGAATACGATCTGCATGGAAAACACTTCGTCTTGACCTTATACAAGCGCCAGCAGTGAAGACATATTCGCTTCGCTGCGCCGCGAAGAAGCGGCGACGGCGGCGAGAAATCCCGGACGCTTCGCGCAATCAAGGTCTCGCAAAAGAAAGGAATCGTCATGAACCTGCAAGAGGTGAAACAACTTTTCGCTTATAACTCTTGGGCGACAAACTGTGTCTTCGATGCCTTGGCGGGAGTTCCACAAGAACAACTCCGTCAGGATATGAAGAGCAGTCATGGCGGCATCCACAGCACGCTGACGC